>CAZLKI010000035.1:1981-16068 GCA_964560035.1 uncultured Synechococcus sp. | reverse complement strand
GCTGCCATTGTAGTTGTTGCTGAGTAGCTTGGTGGGTTCTGAAATGGCGATCGCTCGCATCCCGTTCTTGTTTGACTGCTCCTAAAGTCCGATCGACAATGTTTAATTTGGTTTGCAGTTCTAGGATTTCGGCTTCTATAATTTTGGTTTGAGTTTGGGCTTGGGCGATCGCATTCATGATTCCCATTTGTTCCGAACGTAGCTCTTGGAGACGATTTTGGCGTTGAGTGATTTTCTCTTGATTTAGATGCCCTTGATTTTGGATTCTTTCTATTTCCTGTGTGGCGGTGTTGAGAGCTAGTTCATGCTGATTTAATTCCTGTTCCGCAGTTTGAGCTAGAGCTTGAGAATTTTGCCAATCGGTATGGGTATCCGAGGTTTCTAAGTTAGCTAAATTAGTTCTTAAGATTCCTAATCGAGACTCTAGGTTAGTAATGGAAGCAGTGAGAGTATTGATTTGTCCGTGACTGAGATTGAGAGCGGTCTGCTGTTGTTTAATTTGCGCCTGAAGATTTTGCTGACGTTGGATTTGGGTGGTATAGCGATCGCTCTGTTGTTGTAACTCTCTAACTTGCTGTTTAGCATTTTGGAGTTCGGTTTCGGCAGTTTTTGATGATGATTGGAGGTCAGACAGTTTTTGATTCAGTCGATTGAGCATCAGGTCTATTTCTTGGAGACGATCTGATAATTGCATCACTTCAGATGATTCTTGTTCTTTGGCTGAATAATTACCAAACTGAATACCATTATGATTACTAGAACTACCTCCTGTCATCGCTCCTGTGGTTTCTAGTAAGTCTCCATCCAGTGTCACCATACGATATTTACCAATGTGAGGACGTGCCTGTTCCATCCGTTCGTAAATCAGGGTTTGACCGAATAGAAAAGCGAATACATCTAGATATTGCGAATCGAATTCAATCAAATTTAACGCGTAGTCGATCGCTCCACACCGAGGGTCAAATCGGGGTAAATTCATTGCTCGTTTTAGTTTATTTAGAGGTAAAAATGTAGCTCTACCTGCTCTTTGCGCTTTTAGTAAGTTAATGGCATCGGCTGCTACTCCATCATCATCTACTACTAAAAATGTAATCCGATTTCCTGCGGCGATCGCTAATGCAGATTGATATTGAGGTTGTACCCAGCCTAATTCTGCCACCAAACCATGCACTCCCTCTAAGTTTGCCTCCATCACCACCTGAGATGCCCTTGTCCCTTGAATTTCTTTTGTCGCCTGTGTTTGCGCTTCTAACTTATCCAACTGTCGAGACTTCAGTCTTTGCTCGGAAATTAAGCGTTCTTGGGTAGTTTTGAGAGTTTGAATTTCCGCCAAATATCCACTAAGCGCGATCGCCGCCGATTGAGCCGATGCCTGCACTGTAATAATATCTGGGAGTATGGATTCTGAGGTTTCAAAGTTAGCAAGTTCAGATGTTAATGTAGCTATTTGAATTTGCCATTGTTGCGATCGCTCTTGTAATCGAGTTAAATCTTGCCGTTGGGGATCGAGTTGAGATAATAAATTATTAATTTCAGTTTGTAGTTGAGATTGCTGTTTTACCCAATCCGCCGAGGCTGAAGCGATCGCCTGTAGTTGATTACGATAACCTGTGACAATTTCTAATTGCCGATCGCGTATTTGAGTTAAGTTAAGGACTTCATGCTCGCGGATTTGTTTTTGAGTTAATAACTGCTCGGTTTCTTGTAAATACTGGCTGATTTCGGCTTGAATCCGCACAATTTGCTCTTGATTGGAGCGATCGCGATTTGAGGATTCCTGTTGTTGGCGTTGCAAGGCGCGGAGTTCGGCATTTTTAGTGGCGATTTCACTGCTTAGAGCTAAATGTTCGTCTTCGCCCAAACTTTTGACTTGGAGATTGAGAGTTTCAAGTTCCGCTTCCGATGTCGTAATAGTTTTAGCTAGTTCTGCTAGTTCTCGATCGAGTTCCTTTAGGGTTTCGCGGATGTTAGTTTGTTGCTTGAGCTTTTGCTTTTGCTGGTTTTGCAGTTGTCGGTGTTGTAAGATCACTTCCGAAGATTCTAAAATATGCAATTCTTGTCTGAGTGCCTGATATTTTTGAGCTTTGAGCCGATCGCTTTTCAGTTTTTCTTGGGCTAAAATCAATTCATTTTCCACAATCCGAAATCGATCTTCTTGGGATTTCACATCATCTAGTTTTTCTTTAGCAGTGCTAATTTTGCGATCGAATTCTCCTACTCCTGCTAGTTCATCGATAATCTCTCGGCGATCGCGTGAATTCATCGAAATAATGCTAGTTACATCCCCCTGTAAAACCACGTTATAACCTTCGGGATAAATTCTTAAACTTGCTAACTGCTCGTGGAGTTCCGTTAAAGTGCAAGGCGAACCATTAATATAATAAGTCGAAGTATAGGTGCCCTGCCCCGTCACCCGCAGTTTTCGACCCACAATCCATTCCTCTAACCCATCCACAGTCGGATCTAAAGCAAAAGTCACCGTTGCGCTTGTTTCAACAGTTTTACCTTTTTTACTATATTCTTGATTGACCAAATCTGGCAGTCGTTCCGCTCGCATTCCCTTAGAGCTAGATAATCCCAAGGCAAAAAGGAGCGCATCTAAAATATTAGATTTACCCGAACCATTAGGACCCGAAACCACAGTAAAGCCGGGTAACATCGGAATAGCAGTGGTGTTACCGAAAGACTTAAAACGGGATAGCTCTATGTGCTTGATATACATGAATTTTAAGAGCCTAAAATTGACGGAATCATTAGAAAATCAAGATGCCAATACCTTAGCACTATGTATCATCTTTTTCAGGTTTTGTGCGGATATTATGTCGATCTACTTTTCCTCAATCCACCAGATAAAACACCAGATAAAACATAAGTACAGCCTACTTTTAAGACCTTAATTCTATTCATCACATATTTCAGACTAAATCCACCCCAAAAATTCAAGCTCTTATTGTGTACTGTATACAAAGTTGGGGGTTTATTGTAGTTTTATTCTCACTACAAGTAAATATTTATCTAAATTGAGGTGAAACAAATACCCATGTTGATTACTAAACAACACGTATTTAAGAATTTTGGTATCCTGTTATGCCGATCGCCCAACTCTCTAACGGTCAGCCCCAATCCTTTCAACTCTTAAATCAGAAGCTAGCTCTTTGGTTAAGATCTGATGGTAAACCTGCGGCTGTTGCTGATTATTGCTGTCATCGATCTGCTCAATTATCTAAAGGAATAGCGATCGAGGGTTGTATTCGATGTCCCTATCACGGCTAGACTTGCAATTCCGAAGGTACTTGCATAAATGTACCGCAAATGGATGATAAGTTACCAAAAACCTATAAAATTCCGTCTTATCTCTGCGTCGAAAAATACGATTATGTTTGGGTTTGCCTAGATCGAGAAACTTTACAGCCTATTCCAGAGATTTCCGCCGTATCCGATCCCGATTTTTGGACGATCCATGAGTTTTATGAAACATAGAAAGTTAGGGGATTAAGAACCTATTTAACCTTGAACTATACCTATTTCTTTTTGCAATTTTTCCAGTTTGGCTCCCTTTTCTACGTGCAATTCCCCAAATGCTGCCCTATTTGTAGGATTACGTTGGGCGGTGGATATTTGCTCCCAATTGCCACCAATTTCTTGAAGGCTAGTTTGAATAGATTTGCCCGTTTTAGATAAATAGCGATCGGGGGATTTGGTTAAAACAGTGCCTGCGATCGCCTGACAACCAATCATCGTACTTTCTTCGTCTGTAAATACAATTACTTCCACATTACGATCTAAGCGTAAATTATGTTCGTGGAGGGTTCTTACCATTTCAATTCCTGCCAATACTCCCAGTACCCCGTCAAATTTGCCGCCCGAAGGGACTGTATCGATGTGCGAACCAGTTGCTAAAGCATTACTAGCAACATCCGTATTTTTACCTGCATAAGTACCAATGAGATTTCGCCCTGCATCAGTTCTTACGGTCATTCTCGCTTCCATCATCCATTACTCCACTAGATATCGCGATTGTAAATCTTCTAGGGTAAATGCCAGTCGGCATATTTGTCCGTTAGGTTGCTTGCCAATTTGGGCTAAACGTTCAATATTTGCTTGCAGGCGATCGCCATCTATAAAAAGCTGGTCAAAAAGCTGGTTTGATTGTTTTGATGGTGAAAGATCTGATGGTAGGAGATCTAAAGTGATGCTCATGGCTAAAATTCCCGACTTGCTTTATCTTGCTTTGGATATAGAATATGGAACTATCAATAGAGATATTGGGATATGAAAATATTGATATCGCGATCGCCGCATACAGTAATGCCTTAGCTTTTAATCCGTGGTTAGATAGATTTCCATTTCTAATTCAACAAGTTGCCCCAATTTTAATTGAAGGTAATTTATTTATCAGCGATCGCACGGCTAATTTACTTCCCATATCTGCAAAGTTTGCACGTAATTGGATACTTTTAGCTTTTAGCGGCGGACATCCTCTAACTATATGCGGTGAATGGAATGGATTTGATTTTTTTCCTTTAAGTATCTGGGTAGAAGGTAAGCATCATATAGCTTAAATATTTAGGCTTAAATATTTGGTTTTAAAAACGGGCAGATCGCATCAATGTTAAATCTATCTAAATCTGGATCGCCAAATTAATATTAACTTCTTAAAGCATCATAATTAGGGCAGTATCTCCTTTGGGAATGTACGTTTGATTGACTTTGAGGATCGCTAGTCCATTTACACCTGCCCAACTTATTAAATTACCCGAACTATGATTAGATACAGGCTGAAACTGCCATCTTTGATAATTATGCTCCCATGCCAAATATCCACTAAGATAAGTCTCCCGTTGCCCTTGAGCGTGAAGATCTTGTAAAGCTATGGCTTGAATGTATTGAGGATACCAATATTGAGAATTTGTTTGAGAATTTAGATGTCCGTCTGGACTTATTACTCCACCTGTTACCCCGCTTAATTTAGCGATCGCGCCTTTAATAAATCTCCAAAAACAAACCATCGCCGAAGCTGGATTTCCCGGTACGCCAAAGTAGAGCTTATGACCAAAAGACGCTACCGTAAAAGGCTTACCGGGCTTAATCGCACAAGAACGAATACGAATGTCCCCTCCCAAATCTGCTAAGACATTCTCCACATAGTCATAGTCCCCAACCGAAACGCCTCCCGAAGAGATGACAAAGTCCGAAAGTGAGAGAGCTTTAAGAATGATTTCCGATAAATCCTCTGGGCGATCGCGTACTATACCCATAGATATAGGAACTGCTCCTATTTGGGCGATCGAACCAGATAAAGCATACTGATTAGAATCCACAATCTGTCCTTTTTGCAGGGAGCTAGATATCTCTTTTAATTCGTTTCCAGTAGAAATTATGCTCACTCTCGGTTGCCGAAATACCCTAAGCATCTGATGTTGAGTTGCTGCTAAAATTCCAATTTCGGGTGGATTTATTCTGATTCCACTCTTTAGTAAAATTTCTCCAGCCCGATAATATTCTCCCTTTTGGCGCACGTAGTCACCCAACTTTGGACTGGTCTTCAGTTTAAGGCGATTCTCTTCGAGATGCCGACCGCCGCTCTGTATTCCCACTATATCCCTGACTATTTCCACATCTTCTTGCATTACCACTGTATCAGCACCCAATGG
This sequence comes from uncultured Synechococcus sp., assembly GCA_964560035.1. Taxonomy (GTDB): domain Bacteria; phylum Cyanobacteriota; class Cyanobacteriia; order Pseudanabaenales; family Pseudanabaenaceae; genus PCC-7502. The sequence continues at coordinate 10,414 of CAZLKI010000035.1, read as the reverse complement.
AAGTATTCCTCCTGTAAAAATTCTCACGCATTCGCCTTTATTAATAGCCAGATCTTGAGAACTGCCTGCGGGAATATGTGATGAGGCGATCGTCAAGGTTTCAAATTGGTCTAGATGCCCATGACAAAAGGCATAGCCATCCATAGCTGAATTATGCCAAGGAGGAAAATCCAAATCACTTAAGATATCTTGCGCTAAAATCCTACCTAATACTTTATCTAAATTAACTTCTTCATACTCTTCTAAAGGCTTTACTAAATCTAAAATTAGAGACTCAGCATCTTTGACTAAAATCATATTATTATGAGCCTTATTATAATTAATGACGGTAGTAGGCAGTAAGGTAATTGCCCAACCCGATCAGAATTCTGCTCAGAATCTCGGGGCGATTATCAGGTTTGGAATTTGCAAAGTAAAGGTAAAGCAATGCGGAACGGGGGACTTGAACCCCCAAGCCTTGCGGCACATGTACCTGAAACATGCGCGTCTACCAATTCCGCCAGATCCGCAGATCAGTTTTAATTTTAGTCTATAAACATGATTCAAACAGTAAATTATGGCAATTTGATTTCAAGTCTGCCGCAAAAAAGGGTCTCAGGGCTAGGTTGCCCGTATTGGTTTTGATTTTTCTATCTGTAGCACGTTCGATTGTAATTCGCTGTATGTCACCGATCGAAAGTCTAAATTCTTAGTAAATTCTTTAAATAAGTTTGACAAGTAGTAATTCGGTGGCATTTGCGATATGATCGGAATCTACACTATTACTATAGGAATACCGATATATGACTCTTCGTTTAGGTGATGTAGTTCCAGACTTTACTCAAGAATCTACAGATGGCGTTATCAACTTCCATGAATGGATTGGCGATCGCTGGGCAATTTTATTCTCTCATCCCAAGGACTTTACTCCAGTTTGCACCACAGAATTAGGCGAAGTTGCCCGTCTCAAACCTGAGTTTGACGCTCGTAATGTCAAAGCGATCGCCCTTAGTGTAGATGATGTCGAATCTCACAATGGTTGGGTTGGAGATATTGAAGAGACTCAAGGATCGAAACTGAATTTCCCAATCTTAGCCGATCCCGATCGCAAGGTTTCCGACCTTTATGACATGATTCATCCCAATGCCAACAACACTTTGACGGTGCGTTCGGTTTTTATTATCGACCCTAATAAAAAGTTGCGTTTGACTTTGACCTATCCCGCCAGTACTGGTCGAAACTTCGCTGAAATTTTGCGTGTAATTGATTCTTTACAGTTGACCGATAATTACAGTGTTGCGACTCCAGTTAATTGGAATGATGGAGGTGACTGCGTTATCGTTCCTTCAATCCAAGATCCAGAAGAAATTAAGGCTAAGTTTCCCAAAGGTTATACCGCACTGAAACCATACCTGCGTATGACTCCTCAGCCTAATAAGTAAAAATTAGATATGTTTTTTAGATTGCTCCACTTATTTAGATTGCTCCACTTAACTGATGGGGCAATTTTTTTAATATGAGCTTTTTCCAGTGTTAGTAGAGTTATTTAATTTCTAAATTAAAAATTAGCTGGGTTAATGACAAGATTAAGATAAAAAGGCTAAGTTGCTATTCTAAGTTTTTGTAGAGATAGTTTTAGCCATATCAGATATTTTAATAATTCAAACTAAGAATTTAAAGCGGCGATCGCGGCTCCAACTCCTGCCCCAGAGGTAAACCCATCGTGTCCTAATATTTTGAGAGTTCCTTCCAAAGCACTAACCGCCGTTAGAATATCGCGATCGCTGACAAAGCCCAAATGCCCGATTCTAAAAACAGAGCCATTCAGATGATCTTGTCCGCCTGCCATCACAATATCAAAATGCTTTTTAATTGTAGAGCGAATTTTTTCTGCATCAGGAGTGGCGATCGCTGTAATCGAAGCACTAGCACAACTATCTTCGGCAAATAAACTTAAACCCATTGCTTTAGCCGCAGCACGGGTAGCTTGAGAATGGCGTAAATGTCGGGCAAAAATACTTTCCAAGCCTTCAGACTCCATCATTTTTAAGGCAACTTGGAGAGCCACGACCATATTTACCGAAGTAGTAAAGGGGGTGCTGTCTTTTTTCGCATCTTTACGGGCTTTGCCTAAATCAAAGTAGTAACGTGGTAAATTCGCAGTTTTGTATGCCTCCCATGCTTTTTCACCGACTGCTACAAATCCCAATCCCGGCGGAATCATATAACCTTTTTGCGATCCAGAAGCAACCACATCCAAGCCCCATGCATCCATCGGTACGTTCATTGCGCCTAAGCTGGTTACGGCATCGACAATAATTAATGCTTTTCCGTGAGCTTTAACGTGGCGATTAATGGTTTCTAGATCGTTAACTACGCCTGTGGAGGTTTCGCTATGGGTAATAATTACGGCTTCGATCGATTTTTCGCGATCGCTTTCTAATTTTTCGCGAAATACTTCTGGATCGAGTGGTTTTCCCCATTCTGCCTTAACTCTGACCGTATCAAGACCGTAAGCCTCACAAACTTCACTCCAGCGTTCGCCAAACTTACCATTTTCTCCCACTAGCACGCGATCGCCTTTAGATAAGAAATTTATAATCCCTGCTTCCATCGCTCCCGTTCCACTGGCAGTCAGAATTAAAACATCATTTTCAGTTTGATGAATCCACTTTAGCTTTGCAGTCACATCCGCCATAATTTTTGTAAAGTCACCACTACGATGACCGATGGGAGATTTAGCCAGAGCCAATAGCACCTGTTCGGGTACGGGAGTTGGACCTGGAATCATCAACATTAACTTGTCTTCCATGAATTTTTATCTGTATTGTTTGGATTTTGTATTTTTGTATTTTATGCTTTATATGAGATAGATATTAACTAAATGCTAACTTGTTTATTAACTTATAAATAGATAGCAATCTACCTGCTTAAATTTTTTCTAAATTCCTGTTCCCATTCTAAAAATTCAAAGGAATCCCATGCTAGATACATCAGTGCAAATATATCAGGGGCAATTTGGTGAATTTACCATTACCGATGAAGATCGTCAGGGGGTAATTGCTTATCGAAGTTCGCTTTTAGCTGCGGCAATCTGCTTTGGAATTGGGACTGCGGTTGCGATATTAATTCCCAATTCTACGGATTTGAATCTGCTGACTTGGCTTTATGCGGGATTTTGTGTGGCTCTGGGCATTGCTCTAAATAAGATCCATATCTACTTCAAACTATTACATCAGACTTTACAAGTGTTCTTGGGAATTGGTTGTGTAATTTCTTTAGGATTGACCGCGATCGCCATGCAAAACACTCAATCATTGGCAGTTTATATTTATGAAAATCCGCTAAGCATCTTGGGTGTAGGGTTCACATTTGCCGCGCTTACAGGAATTTACTTTAAAGAAGCTTTTTGCTTTAATCGCTTAGAGACTAAGTTTCTAGTAGCGATCGCGCCTGCTTTATTAATCGGACATTTATTAGGATTGTTATCAATAGATATTGAGCGATATTTATTAATGACTTGGGCAGTTCTGTTTCTGATTTTTGCGATGCGAAAGTTATTTCAAGATATTCCGTCAGATATTGGTGATAAATCAGTTTTTGATTATTTAGCACGAACAGAGAAATCAATTTAAAAATTCTTGTGGCACTTCCTATGGCACTTCCTCCTAAAATTTTGATTCAGTCGGCTAAATTTGTGTGGACGACCATGTGGAAAGTGATGATGCAAAGTCTGGCTAGTCGCGATCGCTCAGGTGCATATATTCGTCCTGTCAGCCAATTTAGAAATTTTATCAGCACGGCAGTGGAGAATCCTTATCAGCCAGCAGCAGGAAGATATACGCTTTATGTGGGATATAGCTGCCCTTGGGCGCATCGGACTTTAGTTGTGAGGGCACTTAAAGGATTAGAAGAGGTTATATCTTTGGCGATCGCCACTCCTTCAGTAGATGCTGGTATCTGGTTATTAGATCCAAACTCTGAGTTGAGTTCTTTAGAATGTTCGACATTGCCCCAAGTATATGAACTCGCCCAAAAAGGATATAGAGGACGCTCTACAGTGCCAGTTTTATGGGATCGCCACACAAAAACGATAGTAAATAACGAAAGTGCTGAAATTATCATGATGCTCAACTCGGAGTTTAATCACTTTGCGCGAGTTCCTGACCTCGATTTATATCCGCAACACTTAAGAGAAGTCATTGATATGTGGAATCAGAAGATTTATAACTCCATAAATAATGGCGTGTATCGTTGTGGGTTTGCTCAGACTCAAACTGCCTACGACTTGGCTTGTCAGGAGTTATTTGCAATGTTGGATGAAATTGATGTAGTGCTCGAAAATAATAGATATCTGTGTGGCGATCGCCTGACTCTAGCGGATATTCGTTTATTTACAACCCTATTTCGGTTTGATGTTGTTTATTACAGTTTATTTAAGTGCGATCGGCGGCGGATTCAAGACTATAAAAATTTAGGAAGTTATTTAAGCGATCTCTATCAGATCCCGAATATAGCTACGACTTGTAGGTTAGAGGATATAAAACGCGACTATTTTGGCAATCTTTTTCCGCTCAATCCTAGTGGCATTATTCCCTGCACTCCAGATGTTTCCAACTTGTTACAGCCGCATGGTAGAGGAGATTACAGTAATCTATATTCTCCCTAGCTGTTTTATTTATTCTGATATCTATTCTATGCTTCAATGATGACGCGAATGTTGCCGCGTTTTTTGTTGACTCGACAGGAGGTAGTATCACCAATGCGCTCGAACTCCAGATCTAGTAGGGTTTGCCCAATACGTAAATTTTGAATGGATAAGCGATTAATAGAATTTAGTAAGGATGGATCGATGATGTGAAGCTGATTATTCGGTACATTTGGCACTAAATTTACCATAACCGAAATCAATTGAAAGATAGTTCCCGATGCCCAAGCTTGAGGCGAACAGGCGACAGGATACTGTACGGGGGTAGTGAAACCATCATGCTCAAAACCACAAAATAACTCAGGTGGTCGTTGATAAGGTTGAGCAATGGTCATATCAATTATGCCTTGAGAGATCTTTAATGATTGTTTAACACAACTTAGTGATCGCAAACCCGAAGCAATCAGACTGTTATCATGGGGCCATACCGAGCCAATATGATATCCCATCGGATTATAAGCAGGTGAAAGATTACTGAGAGTCCGAATTCCCCAACCATTAAACATATCAGGGGCATTTAAGCGGGCGGCTATACTCATGGCTTTTTCATGGTCGAGAATACCTAAATTTAAGCAGTGTCCCGGGTTAGAAGTAATACTATCCACATGTTTGCCTTCCCCATCTAATGCTAGAGCGCAAAAATCTTGATCGGGCATCCAAAAATCTCGATTGAACCGTAATTTTAAATCTTTCGCCTGCGATCGCCAGAGTTCGGCTAAATCAAATAGATGCTTTCTCTCAGCTAACTCGCTCATACGAATCTTGGCAGCATACACATATCCCTGTACTTCACATAGGGCGATCGCTCCTTCAGCCAGCTTTCCATCGCGATTGACAATACAATTTTCCGAATCTTTCCAGCCTTGATTTACCAATCCTTTTTTAGAGGAACGCTGATAACTCAGATACCCAGTTTCTTTGCAGTTACGATCGATCCATTCCATTGCGGCGATCGCATTTGACCACAGATGATCTAAAGTTGTCTGGTCGGCAGTCCAAGCAAAATACTCGGCATAGAGCATTAACCATAGGGGAGTAGCATCAATGGTTCCATAGTAAGGAGTGTGTGGGACTTCGTTGCAACGTGCCATTTCCCCTAAGCGAATCTCATGGAGAATCTTACCTGGTTGTTCGTCGCGCCATTCATCTTCAGTTTTGCCCTGATGATAAGCCAGAATAGATAAAGTTTCACGGGCGATCGCAGGATCTAAAACTAGAGTTTGAGAGGCGGCAATGATTGAATCTCGACCGAATAAAGTTGAAAACCACGGGACTCCAGCCGAGAGAAAATTAAACTTTTCTGAAGTTTGTCTTAGTAAATAAATATCCTGAACGGCACGATCGATTATTTGATTTAGGGATTTATTATCAGTATGAATTTTGGTAATTTGTTCTGTCCAAATCTTCTCTTCCAATAATTCTTCGGCTTTTGCCTCTGCAAAGGTGTTGGGAACACTAACCACTGAGGTAGGAAGATTATTGGTAAATAAATGAATCCGATACCCTATAGTTCTAGATTCATGGGCTGCTAGATCTAATCGCCAAACTGCAGTATACCCATGGATTTCATCGGGTTGTAGAGAACTAAATTGAATCCGAGATTCCATCAAAACTTCGTCTAGCCCTTCATAAGCCAGTATGATTTCTTTAGACGCTAGATCTTTAGGCAGTGAATCGGTAGATTTTTGCTCTGGATTAGGAAGATATGCCAGTAAAATTCCTCTTTTCTCCCGCTTGGTTCCTTTTACTTCAAACAAATCGAGAAAATCTGCAGCAAAACTGAGGCTGATAGTAAAGCTAACAGAGTTAGTGTTGTAGTTAGTGACTCCGATATCTTCAAATAATCCGCCTTTAATTACAATCTCGCGATGAATGCCAATAGTTTCGGCTTTAATGTAGTTTGGATCTTGATTAGGATTCTGGCTGATATCTTGATTAAGATTTTGAGACGGATCTTGAGCATTAATCTCTGGATTTGCGCATAACACTGACATGGCAAATCCCTTGTGGGCAGTACTGCTAAAAGAAATTGGCGATCGCCCTTCAATCTGCAACTCTAAACGACTGAGAAACCTCGTATCTCGACAAAACAATCCCATACTATCTTCGACCCCACCCATGCGACAACTAAAGTCGGAAATATTACCAAGGGTGTCGGTAATCAAGAATAAATCGTCATCTTTGAGGGTTAGAGTCGAAACAGGATGCTCCCCGATCAGACAACTCCATTGATCGGTTGGCATTTGATCGGCTGGGATAAACGTCCTACCGTCAATTTCAATTATGTCTGGCATATTACTGATTGTATTAACTTGTTAGAAATGGCATTAAATCTGGTGCTAGATATGAACATTCATGAAGATCTCTAGCTCATCATAAGTTGAAGATCGCGTGCGTTTTTACGTTCATTTTCGTGTCTATTAATTTCATATCTATTATTCTCATTTTTATTAAAATCGTAGTTCGGTGCTAAAATTTTTTGATATGCAGCTTCGTATCCATCTGCCATACGTTTTGCGGTGAAGTTAACTAAAACGTGATCTCTACAGGCGTATCGACTTAATTGAATGGCAGGAGCGATCGCGGCGATACATTCATCTACATTCTCACATAAAAACCCACTTACCCCGTGGGCAATTACTTCAGGGGCTGAACCCAAATTCATCGCAATTACAGGCGTTCCCGTTACCATCGATTCGATCATTACTAATCCAAACGGTTCTTTCCATGTAATTGGAAATAGAGTTGCGGCGGCTCCGCCCATAAGGATACTTTTTTGTTGGTGGTTCGCTTCACCCAAAAATTCAATTTGGATGCCATCAATATGAGGTCGAATTTTTTCTTCAAAATACTCTAAATCCACTGAATCAACTTTACCCGCCATCTTTAAATGCCATCCCGATCGCTGAGCAATTTCAATCGCTAAGTGTGCGCCCTTTTCAGGTGACATTCTTCCCAAAAAAGCCAAGTAGGGAGGATCTTGTGGATCGGGATAAAAACTGTAGGTGGTTGAATCGATGCCATTATAAACCGTAGCCACATAGTTTAATCCCAAACGTAGATCTCGTTGAGAATTAGAAATACTGACAAAAGGTTGCTTTCTAGCATGGACAAATAATTTTTCGTTATCGGGGGTAAAAATGCCATGCAGAGTATGAATTGTGGGAGTTTTAACTAAATTTGCATAGGGAAGTGCCACACAGCCAACATGGGAATGGATAATATCAAACTTATCGGCATTCTCATAAACTCTGGTCATGTTGAGCATGTCGTAGATATTCGGGTCTTTAACACTGGTATCCAAACGTAGAGCGCGCGGATGAACTGATTCTAATTGGGCGTGGGTGGTAGAGTCCCCAGAGGCAAACAATGTGACATCATGACCTCGCCTTACTAATTCTTCTGTGAGCAAACTTACCACCAGTTCGGTACCGCCATAGGCAGGAGGAGGGACTTGTTCCCATAAAGGAGCGACTTGGGCAATTCTCATTATGAATCTCCTGATTTAGATTTTGATGACGGTTTTTAAGAAGGATTTATTCTTAGTTAAATTTACAAACTGTATTAGAAATTATCTTAAACACAGCTCGTATGTTAGTTTACTATAGCTGACAAATGTTTGAGATGACGTATATCTAAAGTCGTAGATTACTGTGAGTGTTTGAGAATGTATTAAATATTTAAGATTAGACAGATAACTAATTATTTTTCACTTTGTTAGTAACTAAAAATTTCACTAAAATTTC
>CAZLKI010000035.1:0-1881 GCA_964560035.1 uncultured Synechococcus sp. | reverse complement strand
AAAATTTCACTAAAATTTCGCTAAAATTTCGCTAAAAGTTATAGTGGGCGATCGCTTCTAAAATTCCTTGAGCGTAATGTCCCTGAGCAAAATAGATATGTGCCAGTCCCCGCAATTTCTCTAGTTCGGGGCTATGATTCCCGACCACAACTGCTTTAGTATTCCCGATCAGCATTTGTTCGTCATTCCCCGAATCTCCTGCAACTAAAATTTGCTCCATCGGAAAACTCCATTTGATCGCGCAATAATGAACAGCATCCCCTTTGGAAGCTCGGAGTGGTAAAAGATCTAAGTATTTTTGATGGGAGAATATCGTCCGAACGTGAAGCCGTGACTGACGTAGATGTGCCTGAATTTTTTTAATAGATGGAGCTTGGGTCTCATCAACTAGATAGCTGACTTTATAAGGACGTTGTTGATCTAGGCTCTGCAATTCAATCCCTGATAAATGTGACATCGCTTTTTGCACTAATTCAGGTTGCCACCGATAATTAATATGCTTGCGCCAACTGGTGTCAGGTTGAAGGTTTACCCCGTAATGAATTTCACTACCAACCGAAGTAATCCAGATGTCAGGAAAAGGAACTTCCCATTTGGTCAAAATTTCTTTTGCACTCTCAATCGAACGTCCTGTAGCAACACCAAAGCCGATCGCCGATGATTGGAGATAAGCAATTAATTCTTTGAGGGCTTGAGGATCGCCGAGTAAAGTATTATCAATATCTGAAATTAAGATGCGATCGGTTCCTAAAAGCTTACTTCGCGGAATTTGCGTGACCATATTCACAGGCTGAGTAATTAAGTTACGAATATTTTGCAGATATTGATTGACGTGATTTTGCCAAGTGTAATAGGTGTCAACGCCTTTTATGCCATCTGTCGCCCACTGCTGCCAGCGTTTGGGGTCGGTTAGGGCTTGATAAAGTGCATTTTGAATAGAAGCCATATCTGACGGATCGATAAGTTGTCCGTTTTGGCAATTTGCAATAATATTTTTAGGTCCGCCGTCTGTTGGAGCAATAATCGGCAATCCACAGGCAGCAGCTTCGATTAAAGTCAAGCCAAAGGGTTCGGTTAGAGCAGGATTGATCAAAACTCCTTTAGATTTTGCTACCATCCGATAAATATCGGCAACATCCTCAGAACGATGAGATTTAGGATAGACAACTTTACCATAGAGATCGTAGCGATCGATCAATAAAAGCACTTCGGTTAATACCTGTTTAGGTGCAGATTCCATCTCCCGAATATCGCCTCGGCTGCCTAAAACCAAGAGTAGATTTGCCATCTCCTGCAACTGCGGACTTTCGCCGTAGGCACACACTAACATTTGCACATTTTTACGCGGGACAGGGCGAGATAGTGCCAAGATTATGGGCTTAGAAGGATCGTGCCAAGAGCGACAAATTTGAGTTTGGATCGGGGGATTAATTTGGGCGACAGGATGAAACCGTTCTGAATCTATTCCAGGTGGAATCACAACCATGCGATTGGGGCGATAGTGATCGTAAAGGCGATATTGCTCTTGAACTTCTTGTTGAGTGCTAGTGATTATCAGATCGGCATTTTCTAAGACATTCTCTTCGGCTTCGATGCGGATATTGAAATTAAATTGCTCCTCTAGGTTTTCTGGCTTTAAACCTTGCTCTAACATTTTTTGCCGTTTTACTCTGCCTAAGGAATGCCCTGTATGGATCAAGGGAACTCCCAACCAGTTTGCCACTCGCATGGACACATAACCCGCATCGGCATAATGACTGTGAATTACAGTAGGCACTTTACCGCTAAGACGAATATGTTTTAAGAGTTCATCGGCAAAAACATCTAAGTAAGACCATAAAACTTCTTTTCTTAAATATCGTCTGGGTCCACAGGCTAATC
>CAZLKI010000034.1:8366-16072 GCA_964560035.1 uncultured Synechococcus sp. | reverse complement strand
TGGTATCGACAGGAGTAATCCAATGGCTGTACTGGGGTAGAAGCCCGTGAATTGCTTTACTAAATAGGTCTTGAAGTTGTTGGGTAATTTTACCGACCTTACCATCACCTAAATAGCGATGATCGAACTGGGTAATGGAGGCAATTTCGGTAGCGGTTCCTGCAAAAAAGGCTTCGTCGGCAACATAAAGCTCGGTGCGATCGATGGGACGCGAAACTACTTTTAAACCCAATTCCTTAGTAGCTAATTCGATCACAGTATCGCGGGTAATGCCTTCTAAGATGTTTTCGGTAATTGAGCTAGTAATTAACTGATTATCCCTAACTAAAAATAAATTCATCGCACTCCCTTCAGCCACATGTCCTTCATTGGTGAGCAATACTACATCATCGTATCCCGCTAGATAGCCATCAGTTTTAGCAAGGGCAGTATTGACATAAGCTCCATTCACTTTGGCGCGGGAAGGTATAGCATTATCATCGAGTCTCCGCCATGCCGATACGCCTACATGCAGACCCTTTGTAGTATCTAAATAGCCGTCCATTGGCACTGTAAACAGACAAAAATCATCTTGGGTATCTTTTACAGTCAGAATAGGACCGATTCGCAAGTCTGCCTTATAAATAATAGGACGAATATAAGTGGCAGAGATACACTGATTGCGTTTGAGTAGCTCTAGGGTCAAGTCTCCCATCTCTTCGGCATTTAAGGGCGATCGCAATCTTAAAATTCGGCAGCTATTAAGTAATCGCGAGTAATGTTCGCCCATTCTAAATACACCCATCTGCTCGGTTTCGGGCAACCAATAAGCTTTTAAGCCTTCAAATACTGCGGTTCCATATAGAAAGGCATGGGTACGCACACTAATTGTCGCTTGCTCTAATGGTACAAACTGCCCCCGCAGATAAGCATATTGTTCTGACATAATTCACCTTAAATACTATTAGATTATTTATCGTAAATCTAATAGTAAATCATAAGACTTAGGTTTCACAGTTTCTCAGTGCACTTGTAACTAAAACTATCCTTTTTATCGCAACCCAAAGTAAATAAATAATTTTGACAAAACAGCATCAAAAAGGTTTAAACCAGCAATTCTCATTTTGAAAAATTAGTAAAATCCGAAGCTGATCCACATCAGTTTAAATCTGTAATGAAGTAGTTAAAAGTTAATCTAAAGTAATCTAAACCTACAACGAAGGAGTAAAAAATATATTTAAAGTAGTTTAGATTTACACTAAAGTAACAAGAAATTAATACAAAGTAATTTAAACCTATAATAAAGTGATAAAGAATTTATCTAAAATATTTTAGACTTTTAGTAAAGGAGTAAAAAAATAATTTAAAGTAGTTTGAACTTATAACAAAGTAACTTAAAATAGTTTAAGCCTGTAACGAAGTAATAAAAAAATAATCTAAGATAGTTCGGATTTGCAACGAAGTAATAGAAAATTAATATAAAGCAGATTAAACCTGCAACGAAGGAGTAAAAAGTTGATCCAGAGCAGCTTAAATTCATAATTAGAATTGCTGGGTTTAAAGCGACAACTTGAGGTAAGTATTATAAGCAAGATATTATGACTAAGAATAACTAGCTAAAATTTTCCCAAGAATTTAAATTAACTATGCCCGAACCTATTTGTCATTCGAGTGGGGGGATTGATTTACAAATTAATGGAGCTTTGGGAGTGGGTTTTAACGAGCTTAACGATCGCAATGCTGAGTCTCTACCTAAAATTTGTGAATATTTATGGTCGCGTGGCATTGATGGGTTTTTACCAACTTTAGTTACTAACGCTCCTACCAAAATTTTAAGCTCTCTATCGGTAATTTATGGGGCGATCTCCAGTCAAAAACTAACCCCACAAGCAAACTCTGCCAAAATTTTAGGCGTGCATTTAGAATGTGCATTTTTTCATCCTGATAAGCGGGGTGCGCATCCCCAAGAGTATCTGAGAGCTTTGAATATTACCGAGTTAGAAGATCTAGTAAGAGATTATTTAGACATAATCAAGTTGGTTACTCTTGCCCCAGAATTAGATGAAACTGGGTTGGTGATTCCGTTTTTAAGCGATCGCGGCATCATAGTCAGTCTCGGACATTCCACAGCTACAGCTACACAGGCTCAGACAGCATTCGATCGCGGTGCCACCATGATAACTCATGCGTTTAATGCCATGCCGCCTTTACATCATCGGGAAGCGGGTTTATTAGGGGCGGCGATTTTAACAAAGGGCGTATATTGTGGGCTGATTGCCGATGGCGTTCACGTTCATCCTCAGATGGTGGATATATTAATACGGCTGAAAGGACGCGAGATTGTATTAGTAAGCGATGCCTTGGCACCTTTGGGACTTCCCGATGGCATTTATCCGTGGGACGATCGCACGATTGAGGTTAAAAATCATACCGCCCGTTTAGCTGATGGCACGCTTTCTGGTACGACTTTATCCCTGTTAGATTGCGTTAAAAATTTAGTAAGTTGGGGGATTTGTAGTCCTGTGGAAGCGATCGCCCTTGCTACCGAAACTCCCAGACTTGCGCTCAATCTGCCACAGTTTCCAGCTTCTTTGGCTTGGTATTGGGAGGAAGCGGCGGGACTGCTAACTTGGCAACGCTGTTAAGGTTATGGTTATGGACAGACATAATCATGGCTAGAGTCGATTTAAGTTGCTTGCGCGGCACTACGGCATCCACAAATCCATGAGCCAATAGATATTCTGCGGTTTGAAAGTCGTCGGGAATCTTTTGTTTTAGGGTTTGTTCGATCACTCTTCTGCCTGTAAACCCAATTAGTGCCTTTGGTTCGGCGATGATAATATCCCCAAGCATGGCAAAGCTGGCAGTAACTCCCCCTGTAGTCGGATAGGTGAGGATGGGAATGTAAAGCAATTTTGCCTGACGATGGCGATCCAAGGCGGCTGAGGTTTTTGCCATCTGCATTAAGCTTAAAATCCCCTCCTGCATTCGCGCCCCGCCAGAAGCACATACAAGTACTACTGGTACTCGTTTTTGAGTTGCGGCTTCGACTAAACGTGTAATTTTTTCACCCACGACTGAGCCCATACTGCCTGCCATAAATCGAAAGTCCATCACGCCCAAGCCAATGGTATTACCCTCTACTTTGCCAAAACCTGTAACAATGCTGTCGCCTAGACCCGTACTTGCTTGGGTTTCGATTAAACGATCTTTATAAGACTTGCGATCGCGAAATTCTAAAGGGTCGCAGGAACGCAAATGGTCGTTAATTTCATCCCAAGTACCAGAGTCGATTAACTGAGAAATTCTTTGAGCAGAAGTAACCTGAACGTGATGCTGACATTCGGGGCAAACCATTGAGTTGGTCTGGAGATCTTTGATGTAGGTTAAGGCATCGCAGGATTCGCATTTGTACCATAAACCATCGGGAATATCACGCTCTTGATATTGAGGTTCGGGTGTAGTCGATTTACGGCGATCGGCAAACCAGTCAAACAGTGACATATTTTTAACAATCTAGCAAAAATTTATCTAAAATTTATCTAAAAAAAGCTCTAGACATCTCAAATAATAACTTAAGGAACCAACTACTCTTTTTTAATCTCTTTTCCCATCGTTAAATTAGAAAATGGAGGAGTGTAATATTTGTCCAAAGAAAGCATTCTCCATACCCACGGCGATCGCAGTGCTAAAACCAATCCTGTAAACGCTAAAAGTAATAGTACCCGCAGGATAGAATCACCATCCCAAGCTAATTTGCCCAAATAATGAGAGCCAATTAAAATAGTGTGAATACAAATAAGAATTAAGGCTGGTACGGCTAAAAGGTGAATCTTACGCCAATAACTACCTAAATTTTGAATGGCGCGATCGAAGCTCGTAACCACCGCAGGCAACATAAAAGACATAGCCAAAATACCCGCCCAAATGCCAAGCTGATGCGAGGGGAGCATAAACACCAAAGTGCGCGGATTCCAACCCCAGCTATGCTCGATCGTGTGCAGAGTATGAATTAAGCCCAAACCAAATGCCCCAACCCCCAACGCCCGCCGCGCCTGATAGGGAAAAGCCCACACAGCCTTAATCGGTCGGGCAATTAATGCCAAGCCCAAAAATATCAAAGCCCCATGTCCGCTATAGTCAACCATCGTATCCCCAGTTCGGAGCAGCGTAATCACCCCGATCGCTACGGTTAAGCAGCCCCCTAATCTGGAAAGTTGTCTCCTATCTCCACTCCACTTAGAGCTAAATACACCGATGCCCACCATCATGGGTAAAGTTCCCAAGCCAAAAGCCAACATTGTCAGAGTTCCCGCCCCAAAACTCGCAGTCTCCGCCGCCTTAATCTGAGCCGCATATAAAAACCCACAGGGCATTAATCCCCACGTGATCCCTAGAAATAAAGGATTTCGCGGAAACCTCAGCATTAGATCGTGGATATTCCATTTTTCAGACCATTTTGGGAGAGTATTGAATAATTTTGGCAGTTGAATTTTAAATCCGAGCTTTAGTTTAGGCTTTAGCCCTAACTGAGATAACCCAAATAAAATTAAAAATATCCCTGTAGCGATCGCAATTCCCCGCCTAACCGAACTATCAAGCCCCGCTAACTGCCCCCCTGCGACTAATACCTCAGCGATCGCGCCAATAATTCCGCCAATAATGCCATAGCTTAGTAATCTGCCCAGATTTAGCCACAAATGAAAACTTAAAGCAGAAATCTTACTTTCCTGTTGTTTGGTTTGTTGTAAAGAAAATGCCAGAGCGATCGGGCTACACATCCCCGCACAATGTCCAAAACTACCTAAAAATCCCACTGCTGCTATCAATAAAAGATCGGAGAAAAAAGAAAAGACCCCAGTATTCATCACTTTTTATCTCTTTAATCCAATATCTAATCTGATCGCTAATAGCAGTTTTAAGTTAATTTTAAGTTAATAAGTAAGTTGATAAGATACATCTAAACATTAATATCGCCAGCCATGAAAGTATCTTTAGAGTATTTGTATCATTTTCGGTGCGATCGCTGTAGTCAATGGTGGACTATAGCCGATATCGAACCCCAAATTGGCAAAGATATGACCTGTCCTCACTGCAATTATTTAAACATTGTTGAGAGCATTCAAACCTTTCGAGAGGCAGCTAAGTCTACTTGTTTGGATATACCACCCGATACTAATTAATTTACCTAATATCACCTAATATCTAAGCGGTTGTTGTTGCCATTTCGCTTAAAATCTTCTGCACAATTTGCAAACCAGTCAAAGCTTGCCACGCAAAGATTCCTACCAAAAAAGTATTAATACTAATGTGGGTATATCTAGCCCAATCTTTACCCTGTTGCATTAAAGGTGCCAGAGATGCGGATAAAGCTGCCAAACCAACCACGCCCAAACCTGCAAGTAAGTGGGCACCTACAAATAATTTACCGTTATTAATGTAAGTTACAGCCATCCCGCCAATACCGCCCATAACTATACCGACCAAAAGTAAGGAGCCAGTTAAATAATGCTTATCCTTAATTAGTTTAAGACTTCCGCCTGCTTGATCTTGCAGGGCTTTTTTGTCCTCTACTTTGGCAGTGCGAATCTTTCTAACTTGTAGCCCTAAATAGGCAGCGTAAAGAGCCAAACCTAAAGTTAAAATCATCAAAACTGGATGGGCAAACGTAACTACGGGCTTGAGAAAAACAGGAATTTCAATGTTCATAGCTATACTGGCAATTTTACGAACATCTTAATTCATTGATTTAGTTTTGTGCTTAAAATTCTCAGTATTAATATTAGTACCAATTTGTAGATATTGAGTAAAGCTAGATCTCATACCAGTTCTGTCATAGTAATATAGATATTTAGAAATCATGAGGTCTTGAGTATGTCGGTCAAAAAACAGTTCAATAGCTTCGAGGAATTAATTGAAGGTTCAGAACTACCACTTTTAGTTGACTTTTATGCTCCTTGGTGTGGTCCTTGTCAGATTATGTCGGGAATTTTAGAACAGGTAAGTGCCAAGGTTAAAGATCGAGCTCAGGTAGTCAAAATTAATACCGATACCTATCCCGCCCTTGCGAGTCAATACAAAATCAGTGCATTACCGACAATGGTAATTTTTAAAGGTGGAAAGCCTGTGGATCGCATTGAAGGCGTAATCCCAACCGACAAGCTCTACGATCGCCTCAGTGCATGGATCTAATATCAGATTTAGTATCGTCAATTACAAAGTGACTACAAAACGATCGCCGATGTAAATCCGTCAGTCCTAACTTGAAAATTGCATCTCGATGTTTGGCTGTGGCGTAGCCTTTATTATTTACTAAGTCGTATGCGGGGTAATCTTTTGCCAGTTCAATGATTAGGCGATCGCGGTAGACCTTGGCAATTATGCTGGCTGCGGCTATACAGGTATATAAAGAATCACCTTTAATTACAGTGGTTTGTTTAATTGGCAGAATTTCTTGAAATTTAAGCGGCTGATTTCCATCAATAAAGCAATGACTGGGAATTGGATCGAGTTTGGCGATCGCCCGTTCCATTGCTAAAAGACTGGCATTAAGAATATTAATCTTTTCAATTTCAGCAACTGTGGCAATTCCAATTTGGCAATCTGCTACTGCGCGAATAATTCGATCGAGCTTTTCTCTTTTAGCTGGACTGAGCTTTTTGCTATCTTTTACTCCCATTTGTTGCAGATATTCAAGGCGATCGCTAGATACACTAACTGCTGCTGCCACAACCACGCCAAAAACTGCCCCCCTGCCCACCTCATCTATGCCTGTTTCTATATCCATTTCAGTATTTTCTTTACTTAACGTTTTTAAGAAAAGTTAATGTTATATTTCTAACGATAAGTTAACGACAAGATAGCAGCAAATTTATTCAATCCTCAAATTATGATTAACGTAAAAATTGGCTTAATGTTGATTGCAAGCTCCGCCTCTCTCCTAGCACCGATCGCAATTCAAGCAGAAATATATCCTCAATATGTAGAAATCGTAAAACAGTCGGCGACCTGTCAATGTGCTACACCTGATAACTTAAATGCCGATGAGTCTTTTTTACTGAATGATGACAAAATTGGGGATAAGGCGATCGCTAAGTTTGGTTGTGATTGTGCCACCCACCGCCGCACGGTTTTTTCTGAGATGCGTTCTACTGCACAAATGTTGATTAAGCAAATTAATTAAATAACTGAATATTTACGAATTCAAGATCGAACTTCATTATTCAAAAGCTTGAAAGTTAGATCTTCACTTTGGGATTGAGCCGATGAAAAATCTTATTTTTAATTTAGGATTGGCAACACTTTGTACTCACGAGCTAGATGCCGTTACCCAATCAGAATGGCATTTGCTCTATATTTTGAACAGATTACCCGAACAAGTTGCTTCTAATACTTTTGTATTTGTCTACGTTCCGCTATTTGCAATTATCTTCGGGCTAGTATTCAATGAAAAGCCTCACATTAAACAATGGTCAAGAATAGCATTTAGTATATTTTTGATTATTCACGCTGGATTACACAAATCTCTCGAAAGTCATCCACTGTATACGTTTAACTCACCCATGTCGCAAGGATTAATTTATGGTGGTGGCTTATTAGGTTTTACATATTTACTGGCTACCTATATTTCTCGACAAATTAAGGCTCATCCAAGCTCAATTTCACAGTCGCTAAATTAACTGATTCTTAACTAAGGTTTAGATGCAGAAGTTAGACGTTTCTTTTTA
>CAZLKI010000034.1:5076-8266 GCA_964560035.1 uncultured Synechococcus sp. | reverse complement strand
TGTTCGCCACCGACAGAGGGTTGCTGTCCACCGCGTACACAGGCGACAAAATGTTCTAGTTCGGCATTTAAGGGTTCGATATTACTGGTGTATACCTTCTCAATTAGTCCATCTTGGCGATATAAAACCTGCCCATACTCAGTCATGTAATTAGCTGTGGTCTGACGATGGATTAAGATTTCATTATTTAAAAAGTCAGATTCAGTTAGAGAGTTTTTACAGTGGGCGACTATGCGCCGTTGCTTGCGGTGAGTGACTTTGCTGGCAGTAAGGGTAGCAATTACGCCATTTTCAAACTCTATGGTCGAGGTAACGTAATCTAAAAATCCCGATTCTGAGACTTGGTTGCCGTTGGCATTAACGCGAATAATTGGACTAGAAACCAATTCCAACAATAAATCGATGTCATGAATCATTAGATCGAACACAACCGAGACATCATTTGCTCTTTGGGAATAAGGACTCATGCGATGTGCCTCGATCGCCAACAGGGTTTCATGATTTAAGACTTTACTCAGTTCTTGGAAGGCAGGATTAAATCTTTCAATGTGACCAACTTGCAAAATTCGATTGCAGTCTGTGGCAGTTTTAACTAAAGATTCGGCTTCGGCAATAGTGGCAGCGATCGGCTTTTCAATTAAGACATTGACCCCAGCTTTAAGGCAAGTGATCCCCACTTCATAGTGCAATCGAGTTGGAACGGCAATACATACGGCTTCTACCAGAGGTAACATTTCGCGATAGTCAGCAAAAAATTTGACTCGGTGTTTGCTGGCTGTGTCTTGACCTCGGTCAGTATTTACATCAGAAACTCCGACCAATTCAACATCCTTCAAAAGGCTGAGTACGCGGGCATGATGTTGACCCATGTTGCCAACTCCAATGACACCGACGCGGATGGGGTGTTGCTGACTATGGTAGGGATTCATATTCCTCGCACGTGCTTTAATCTCCAAGAATCCTAGCATAATTATCAAGCATTAGATTTTAGATTGATTTGAGACTGATTTTAGTTCGATTTAATAATGTGGCAAGAATGTAAAATCCAACCTATGAGCGGAACTACGCCAGCAATTTTTTGATAACTTGAAGACGATCTGACGTAACTCACGTTTTATTTAAGTTAACCCAAGGCAAGCTATTCTAACTCGCGCTAAAAATTTAGATTTTTACAAGTCAAATATCTGAGAGGATATTGAAAAATGGAGACACGATTAATGTTAGCAGTGGCAATTTTAGCGGCAGGCAAAGGGACGAGAATGAAAACCGATCTGCCCAAGGTCTTACAGCAATTATGTGGGCGATCGCTAGTAGAAAGAGTTTTAGAAGCTGCTATGTCGGTATCTCCCGATCGCCAATTAGTTATAGTCGGACATAAAAAAGAGGCTGTAGAATCAGCATTAAAGCAATTACCTAATTTAGAATTTGTCACCCAGATTCCCCAACTCGGCACGGGTCATGCCATTCAGCAGTTATTAGCACCTCTGGAGGGCTTTGCAGGAAATCTAGTGGTTTTAACGGGTGATACACCTTTATTACGGGCGGAAACCATTCAAAATTTAGTGTCCGTGCATCAACAACGTCATGCCAGTGCTACGGTTTTAACGGCTCTAATGCCAGATCCCACCGGTTATGGGCGCGTATTTTGCAATCAAGATTTTGTCATCGAACGAATTATCGAACACAAAGACTGCACCGAACCCCAACGACTCAATCAACGCATAAGCTCAGGTGTATATTGCTTTAATTGGCAAGAACTAGCGATCGCCCTGCCCCAACTCACCAGTAACAACGCTCAAAAAGAATTTTATTTAACCGAAGTTTTTGATTATTTAAAAACCGTAATTGCGGTCGATGCTGATGACTATGAAGAAAGTTTTGGCGTTAACGATCGCTTGCAACTGGCACGGGCGCACCAAGTAATCCAAACTCGGACTAGGGAGAAATGGATGCGATCGGGAGTAACCATGATTTTGCCTGAAACCATTACCATTGATGATACCGCCGAACTAGATGCTGATGTAATTATCGAACCGCAAACGCATATTCGGGGCAAAACTAAAATTCTCTCTGGCTCAATAATCGGACCTAATAGCTTTATCAGCGATAGTATTGTCGGTTACAATTGCCAAGTTGCTTACTCCGTGATTGAAGATAGCGAAATCGGTGCAGATTGTAAAATAGGACCCTTTGCGCGGATTCGTGGTGCTTCGGTTGTAGGCGATCGCTGTCGAATTGGTAACTTTGTCGAACTCAAAAAAGCAAATGTCGGATCGAAAACCAATGCCGCCCATCTTAGCTATTTGGGGGATGTGACTTTGGGTACACAGGTTAATATAGGCGCAGGGACAATTACAGCCAATTATGACGGCTTCCAAAAACATCAGACTGTCGTGGGCGATCGCACCAAACTAGGCTCAAATTCAGTCTTAGTTGCACCCATTAATATAGGCGAAAATGTCAATGTAGGCGCAGGTTCAGTGGTCACGGGAGATATCGAATCTAATGCTCTTGTGATCGCCCGCACTCCGCAAGTAGTTAAGCCCGATTATTATGATTTGCAAGGCAAAAAGAAAGTAAAAATAGCAGAGATAGCGATCGAAAACTCTAACGAAAAGTAGACTAAAAAATAGTTCAGTCAAAACTTAAACCATTTGCTAGAATCCCTCCATAGAATACACATAGATTTCAAATTGGCTCCCAAAATGCAATTCATTAACTCCAAACAAGCCTACCCACTTATTCTGGGAATAGCCTTGTCTGCGTTGGCAATCGGAGTATGGCAAAAATTTACTCAAACTGAACGCTACCTACCTCAACCCATAACCCCTGTTGTAATCGGGCAATCTACATCTAGTCCTAATACTAATAAACAAGTGGCGATCGCGGGGCAAGGCACATTACGTGTGGGAAATCTTACCGAGCATCCGATCAGAATTGTGGTGCAAGCGCGGGTAAATTCATCTCAGACTGAACCTGTAAATTGGGATTTTGCCCCCGGTGAAGGGGGAACCCAAGGTCTACAACTGTCATTACCTCAAGATCGGGTCAGAGTGAATAAAGGTGATATTATCTTTGCCTTTGCCACGGATGGGTCGCGGGCTTATTGGGGTCCTAATGTGGTGGGAGAGTCTGGATCTATAGCTTGGCAGGGCGATCGCCGTGAATGGAGTTTTATTCTAAAGCCATA
>CAZLKI010000034.1:0-4976 GCA_964560035.1 uncultured Synechococcus sp. | reverse complement strand
TTCAAATTACCCTATGGCAGGGAGTAAATCCGCCGACTAATCGGCAAGTATTACAAAAATTAGTTGATAAATTCAATCAAAGCCAAACCGAAATCTTTGTGGAGTCGTTGTATGTGGGGCAACCCGATCAACAAATTCCTAAAATTTTAGCGGCAGTTGTGGGCAATGCTGTTCCCGATTTGCTCTGGTATAACTCGACCTTAACAGGCAGACTGGTAGAGCTTGATGCCATTCGCAACCTCGATGATTTATGGGAAAAATCTCCAATTAAAGATCAAATCGATCCCGCTTTATTCTCAACCATGCAACTAGATGGACATATTTGGTCGATACCGTTTAGTGCTAATAATGTCGCAATTTTCTATCGTCCCAGTTTATTTGAAGCCGCAGGAATTAAAAATTTACCGCAAACTTGGGCAGAATTAAAACAAGTAGCCACCCAATTAACCATAGATACTAATGGCGATCGCACGATCGATCGACATGGAATTTTGCTACCTCTAGGTAAGGGTGAATTTACAGTATTTATCTGGCTGCCATTTTTGTGGAGTGCCGATGGCGATATTTTTGAAACGAATCAAGCCTCTAATAAAGCAGGAGAAAAAGTAGAACAAGCACCAAAACTTAATACTCCCCAAGCCGAAGCCGCGTTGCAATTATGGCTAGATTTAGTTAAATCTGGTGCGGCTATTCTTTCTCAGCCCGAACGCGGTTACGAAGAAGATAACTTTGTCTCTGGGAAGGTGGCAATGCAGATTAGTGGTTCGTGGGCACTGCGGTATATGAAACAAAAAGATATAGATTTTGGTGTGATGCCGATTCCTCGCGATCGCACGACCGCCACAGCCATTGGTGGAGAAAATTTATTTTTATTTAAGACCGATCCCCAACGCGAACAAGCTGCTTGGAAATTTGCCGAATACGTTGCCAGTGAGGAATTTCAAACGACCTTTGCTACCGAAACAGGCTATTTACCGATTAATCTCAAATCCCAAAAAAGCGATGCCTACGCCAAGTATGTAAACGAGCAGCCAGAGATCGATATTTTTATTAAACAAATGTCATCTGGTCGTACTCGTCCGTTGTTAGCCGACTATCCCCGCATTTCCGAAAGCTTAGGCAGAGCGATCGAATCAACTTTGTTACAAAAAAATACGCCTGCTCAATCCTTGGCAAACGCACAATTTAATTTGGAACTAGCTTTAAATCGGAACTAAATTAATAAACTTGCTCGACTTCACCAATGTCAGGAATACATTCTCTGAGTTTACGCTCAATGCCCATTCTCAAAGTCATAGCCGAACTTGGACATGTACCACAAGCACCTTGTAGACGCAGTTTGACCACAGGTCCTTCAATTTCTACAAGTTCCACATTCCCACCATCAGACATCAGATAGGGTCGCAGTTCGTCTAAAACTATTTCGACATTTTCGAGGGTTAAATCTAACGCCATATTTTTTACTGTGCTGGTTATTTAATATCTAAATTACTCTATATATGTTGACACAAATCGCTATTTCCTGTTCTGTTAAATCTCGCCATTGTCCAGCTTCTAATCCAGCGATTGCTAAATCTGCGATCGCCACTCGAATTAATCTCAAAGTCGGGAAACCCATAGCCGCAGTCATCCTTCGGACTTGACGATTTTTGCCTTCAGTTAATATTATTTCTAGCCATGTAGTGGAAATGCTGGCACGGTAACGAATGGGCGGATTTCGAGGCGGAATATCTATTTCTGTGGATAATAATTTAACTTTGGCAGGTCGAGTTTTATATTCTTGAATAATTACACCTTTTTCTAGTTGGGCGATCGCCTCTGCAGTCGGAATCCCCTCAACTTGTACCCAGTAGGTTTTAGGATGATGAAATTTGGGATCGCTGAGTTTATGCTGAACGATGCCATTGTTAGTTAATAAAAGTAAGCCTTCACTATCGCGATCGAGCCTTCCTACTGCATATACCGATGGCACATTAATATAATCTTTAAGCGTGGGGCGATCGCCTTCATCCGTAAATTGCGTTAAAACACCGTAGGGTTTATGAAATATTATGTAGCGATCGGGCATGGCTAATATTTAAGCAAGCAATTTATCATATTCTTCGTAGTTTCCAATCCTTACCCCTAAATATCCGTCTTTAATTGGTGTGGCGATCGCCCAGCTAATCTACCCCAACTTTAAGCTCAATCGGGTTTAAGTTTTAGGTTCGGATAAGCGATCGCTCCACAAATTTCCCAAAACTATTAGCATGATTATGTTTAAGGAATAGACTTGGATATGCGATTTAGATTGAGGAGAGCGATCGCACAAGGGAGAAAACTACAAAATTTGACTTTGAAGCCAAGAAGTTAAATCACCAAGAGTATTAAAATCTAAAATCGCTTCGGCTAAATCATCTAGTTGGGAGATGGAAAACTTGGCGATCTGTTCGGAACTCTCAAAATCAATCTGCCCAAACTTACGGTTTAGTAGACGTAACAAAGCTCTTAATTCTCCACTCACTTCTCCTTCTTGAAAAGCTTCCTGATAAACACGGGTTTGTTTCAAATCACTCAATGTAAACATAGCTTCTACCTCTGCTCGGCTCAGTTTGGGAAATTTGTAAACTAATACTGTCTCTATGAATTGTACTATCTTGCCATCACGATCGGTTTGGCTAGTCAACTTTCTTACTATGTCATGAACCTTTGGCTCTGGTGCCAATATTAATTGAATGATCGAAATTCCTGTCGAGTTGGTTTCTCTTTCTGTCCAGTCTTCTAAATAAACTCGAACTATTCTACCGCTCGCTATCAACTCTTGATGTTGAATGGAGGGTGCGGGCTCTAAACTATATTTCGCAAATATTGCTACTGCTTTCCAGTCTTGCTTAGGACGATATTGATTCAGATAGATAAAAATCTCGGCTAAAAACTCCCAGTAAAAGTCTGGTTTGGGCTGAAACTGAACTTCCAGAAAGATAATTGGCTGTTCTATGGCATCAGAAATAAAAATTCCATCAAAGCGAAATGCCTTTTCTTTTACTTCGGCTGATATGAACCGATATCCTTCTATAAATGGACGATCGATTAATTCAAAGATTAAAGATTTAAAGGAAGCAAACAGTTTGTAAAATAGCGTATCTGTTTTCATTTATCAGTTTATAAATCTCCTGAGTAGCACTATTAAAATAACTGGTAGAGTCACAGGGTTGATGAAAGCTTTTTAATTGGATGGAGAGAAATATAGCGTACATTAATTAGATCGTAGATTTCTTTTAAAACTTTACTAATAAGGTTGAAGCAGTACTTCAGAACCAAAAAATTTGAGCTTTGAAGTTGGATTGGATAGTGCGATCGCTCTAAAATTCCCCAAAACTAATAGCATGATTACGTTTAAGGATGAGATTCGGATATGCGATCGCTTTCTAACTTTATGAGATTGAACTTTATAGCTTGAATATTAATGATTTTCAGTTTATCAAAGGTTTGAATTGCCTTAATTGCCAATGACTGTTTAATTTTTTTAGCAGATTTGGCTTTTTCAATATAGGCTTGCTAAGTAATGCTAGGTAAAAGTAAGTGATGTTTCTTCAAGTAGATATTTCTCAAGCTGCCTTTATCGCTCCCGATGCAGTTTTAATTGGAGATATAAAGCTAGAGATCGGTTCAAGTGTTTGGTTCAAGACGGTAATCAGGGCTGATTTGAATTCTATTCAGATTGGGGCATATACTAACATTCAAGATGGGGCGATTTTGCATGGAGATGTGGGATTACCTCTGGTAATTGAAGATTACGTTACGGTTGGACACAATGCCGTAATTCATGGTTTGAGAATTGGGAGAGGTAGCTTAATTGGAATTGGAGCGATAATTTTGGAAGGAGTCACCGTAGGACTGGGAAGTATCGTAGGCGCGGGTGCAGTTGTAACTAAAGATGTAGCAGATGGAATTATTGTCACTGGAGTTCCTGCAAAACCCATGCGATCGCTCAGCCCAGAAGAACAAACAGATTTAATTCTTCACGCCCAAAAGTATCACAAACTAGCTCTCTATCATGCAGGAAAAGGCACAGATAAAGGATTTTCACAACGTAAGTGAATATTAAAGAATAGTTAAATAGGTATCAAAAGATTCTGAAGGTAATACCCGCAAAGACTGTTTTTGTAAATCTAGTTCTAATCCCAAAGCCTCTAATGGAATTACGCCCAGCAAAGCCTCACGCCCCCCGGGTAATTCTAAACATTCAAAAGTTCCTTCTCTTCCATGCAGAGAGATTTTGGCATCTTGAAAAATTCTTGCTTTGCTGATGCCGTTTGCGGTGGAAACGTCTACTTCCTTCAGTAATTCCAATCCCAGTTCAGCGATCGCCGACTGAGGTAAGCATAAAGTTGTCGCACCCGTGTCTACCAGTACATTTTCTAGTGTTATGGAGCGAACTTGTCCTAATGGCATAAATCCACGCTGGGCTAAAATCTGATCGGCACGATTGATGATGGTCAGCGATGTCAAAACCTTACCCATAGTGATTGCCATAATTATTACAGATTGTATTGGTATTGATATTCTACTCAGTTAGTGGCTCTTTAGATTGGAGTGAATAATCACTAGGGGCGGTAATGTATCGATCGCTATTGTGGTATGTATGCGATCGCTGATTTTGGCATTTTTACAGATACTCCTTGTGTAACTAAATGGAGACAGGCATTACAACTACGTTCATCTGTTCCGATCGCAGTTGTCGAAGATTATCCTCAACGCCTACTTACTTTCTTTAAACAAAGAAACTCCCACCTCTCCACTCTTATTACCTAATTATATTTAACTAACACTATGGAAACTAAACCGCCCATCCCGCCATTTACCCTAGAAACTGCCACTCTTAAAGTACGCGCTGCGGAAGACGTCTGGAATACTCGCGATCCCGAACGGGTAGCATTAGCATATAGAGCCCATTTGATATCTTATAATATAATAAAAAGCGGTAAAAAAAGTTG
>CAZLKI010000033.1:9313-16329 GCA_964560035.1 uncultured Synechococcus sp. | reverse complement strand
TCTCTTTAAACCGCTACTTCTTTAGACATTGTAATCGACAAATAAGCAAGTTCAAGTTCCGAGCAACAATAAAGTGCGTTACATTCTATTAACGCAAACTGCAAGAGCGGCGATCTCGCTATTTTCAGCGATCGCGAAGTACTCTCGAAATTACTCGCTTTTAATAGGCGTTGATATCAGTAGTAACAATTTTGCCGTGATTACCTGCTTCGACTTTCTGGCGTATCTCATGATGATTTGTAGGAACCTAAAGGTTGAAAATAAAGGTGAGTCGGCGATCGCAAATAATCTCTCCGAACTTAATTAAATAATTTTGCTTGCTTAATCTTTGCTGAAAACGGATAACTTCAACGGAGCGATCGGTACGGCATTAACTATTTATTCGCACGTTAATCAGATAATATTTGAGCGTGATGGCGAATATGATCTTCGATCGCACTTGCCACAAAATAAAACCCGTGATCGTAGCCTGCATGGTAGCGGAAAGTTAGAGGCTGATTGGCTAATTCACAGGCTTTTTGAAAAATCTCTGGAAATAGTTGAGTGGTCAAAAAAGTATCCGCCGTCCCTTGATCGAATAAAATCGGCTGGGGAAATCCTTTTTCCTTAATTAATTCACTGGCATCGTAAGCCTTCCAAGTTTCGCGATCGCTGCCTAGATAATTTGTAAACGCCTTTTGCCCCCAAGCGCATTGCATTGGAGCCGCGATCGCCGCAAAAACTGAAACTGATTTATATTTGTCAGGATTTCTCAAGGCACAGACTAAGGCTCCATGTCCGCCCATTGAATGTCCAAAGATGCCTTGCTGGTTGGGTAATGTCGGAAAATTTTGATGGATCAAGTCTGGTAATTCTTTAGTAACGTAACTGTACATTTGATAGTGCGATCGCCAAGGTTCGACCGTTGCATCTACATAAAATCCTGCCCCACTGCCAATATCCCAATCTTTATTTTCATCCTCAATACCTGTATGGCGCGGACTGGTATCGGGTGCTACGAGGATCAAACCGTGTTCTGCTGCATATTTTTGTGCCCCAGATTTTGCCATGAAGTTTTCTTCGGTACAGGTTAAACCCGACAGAAAGTAAAGCACAGGTAATGACTTTATTTGAGCTTGAGGCGGAAGATAGATCGAAAACCGCATTTCACAATTGCAAACTTCAGACCAATGACTATAAAAGCCAACCTTCCCACCAAAGCACAAATGTTCGGAATTGAGTGTGATTGACATAAAGACCTTGAGCCCGATCGTTATTTGGTTACATTTTTACAACCTTCATATATCCTAAAGGATAAGTCTAATTTATAGTTATTAATGACATCAGAGCAAATTTTATCGAGTTTTGCCCGTTTTGGCATCCACTTAGGTTTAGAACGCATTCAACAGCTTTTAGTCGATCTAGGTAATCCCCATCAGCAAGTGCCAATTATTCATGTGGCAGGTACCAACGGTAAAGGCTCGGTCTGTGCTTATACATCTTCGATCCTGACGGCGGCGGGCTATAGAGTTGGGAGATATACTTCACCTCATTTAGTGGATTGGCGGGAACGGATTTGTATTAATTCGCAATGGATTAGTAGTGAAGATTTATTAAAGGCTTTAGCTCAAGTCCAATCCGTAATTAAACCAGAATCTATGCCTACACAATTTGAAGTGATTACAGCCGCGATGTGGTGGTATTTTGCCGAATCTCTTGTTCAATCTAAGTTGGATATTGCCGTGATTGAGACGGGATTGGGCGGAAGGCTAGATGCTACTAACGTGTGCGATCGCCCTTTAGTATCAGTAATTACCTCCATTAGCCGCGATCATTGGCAACGGTTGGGAGATTCTTTAGCCGCGATCGCTACCGAAAAGGCAGGAATAATTAAACTAAACTGTCCCGTTATTCTGGGAGAACTACCGCCCGAAGCTGCTGAAGTCATAGCTAATAAAGCTAAATTCTGTGATGCGCCAATTACTTGGGTCAAATCTGCCACAATAAAAAATTATGGCAAAAATTATGGAGAAGAAAATTCCCAAAATCAACAAGTAGCAATTTGGCAAGGAATAGAGTATCCGTTAGCACTTTTAGGCAAACATCAGTTAATGAATTCCGCGATCGCCCTAGCCACCATTCAAACATTACAAGCTCAGGGCTGGGAGATCTCACCAAGCGCAATTACCACAGGCATGGCAGAAACCCAATGGGCGGGCAGATTACAGTGGGCTACCTATAAATCTCATAAAATTTTATTAGATGGAGCGCATAACCTTGCTGCGGCTGAATATTTACGGGTATTTGTGGATGAATATTATCCCAAAGTTCAAAGGCGATGGATTATAGGAATGTTGGATACTAAGGATTACGGCGGTATTTTGCGATCGCTATTACAACCTCAAGATTTATTATTTATTGTGCCAATTCCCAACCATCAATCTGTCGATCCTGAAATATTAGGGGCGATCGCCTTTGAAATCCTCAAAACCCCACCAGTTAAATGTGAAAATCTCAACGCTGGATTAGAAGCAGCTTTTACCCATACCCATCCAGATCGAGATCCAGATTCAGACCTTGTAACGCTTTGTGGCTCTTTATATCTGGTCGGAGAGTTTCTAGCCTACAGTACAATACAGACACCAATGATAAAGACCGATCTTCTCTGACTTTTCTCTGACTTTTCTCCGACTTCCTCCCCTTATATGCAAATCACCTTTCTTGGCACCAGTTCGGGCGTTCCTACCCGCAAACGTAATGTATCGAGTATTGCGCTACGGTTACCCCAAAGGGCTGAGGTTTGGCTTTTAGACTGTGGCGAAGGTACGCAGCAGCAAATTTTACGTAGCGATGTCAAGATTAGCCAAATTACTAAGATTTTTGTGACGCACATGCACGGCGATCATATTTTTGGGTTGCCTGGATTATTGGCAAGTTGTGGCATGGCAGGAAATGTCGAACATATCGATTTATATGGACCTGCGGATTTGGGAGATTACCTTAATTCTTGCTTACGTTATAGCGAAACTCGCCTTTCCTACTCGATCAAAGTCCATAAAGTTGCTCCACATCTAGTATGTGAAGATGAAGAATTTGTTGTCACCTGCGCGCCTCTCAAACATCGCGTTACTGCCCACGGTTATCGGATCGAACAAAAAGATCGCTTGGGTCGGTTTAATGTCGAAAAAGCGATCGCCCAGAATATCCCATCTGGACCTATGTATGGAAAACTAAAGCGCGGAGAAAGCTTAACTTTAGCTGATGGCAGATTTATCGACGCTCATGATTTTCAAAGTCCGCCCCAAATTGGTCGTAAGATCGCCTACTGTACCGATACTATCTATTGCGAAAACGCCGTGGATTTGGCTAAAGATGCCGATGTTTTAATTCATGAAGCTACATTTGCCCACCAAGATGCCGATTTAGCTTATCAACGGATGCATTCCACTACGACAATGGCAGCTCAAGTCGCCCTAAAAGCAGGAGTAAAGGCATTAATCATGACTCACTTTAGCCCCAGATATGCACCTGGTAATTCTTTGCAGTTAGACGATCTATTAAATGAAGCAAGATCGATCTTCCCGAATACCCACATTTCCCATGATTTCATGACCTTTGATGTCGAGGCTATTAGCACCCCAGAACTCGGACAACATTCTTAGGATCTTAAAACTTAGGTATCTTGATTAAGTAGAATTACAGCCAGCCGTAAAGTTTGTAGATCGTTAAACCTACATATTCTTTAAGAGCATTGGTCGTATTTTTGAGCGCATCAGCATCGGGTAAAAATTTAAATATATTTGGTGGTTGCGAGTTCTCCACCACATTAAAATCTGTAGGAGCGGCGATCGCCTCAATTCCTAACTTTCTAAATATTGCCAGCGATCGGGGCATATGAATGGCTGAAGTCACGAGCAGGATTTTATTGAGATTTAGTTTTTGCAGAATCTTTTTGACATTTACCGCATTTTCGTAAGTATTTAAAGAATTTGGATCTTGAGCGATCGCTGCTTTCTCAACACCTAGTGCCACGGCAATTTCTGCCATATCCTCAGCTTCTGCTCTACCGCCTTCTCCTAAAAGCGAAGATCTACCACCACTAAGAATCAGTAAAGGAGCTTTTTTCTGCAACCATAGCCTCGAACCATACAAAATGCGATCGCCTGCGTCTGACACCTCAACCCAAGGACGGGGAGGAATTTGAGCTAAGGTACCACCACCTAAAACCACTATTGCTTCTGAGCTTGGTAGATTTTGGAATGGTAAGTTTTGATATTCTAGCGATCGGATTATTGCCCCTGACAGTAAAGGCATGCTGCTCATATACAAAATTACGATTGCCGCCGAAACCGCGATAATTGCCGATCTGCGATGCAATCGGATTAAGGAAATTAGAGCAAATATTAAAAGAACTATAACTAACCCGACAGGGTAGATAAATAAAGGTAAAAACTTAGATAAAAAAAATGACATATCTTAAAACATATCTCAAAGGCGATCGCCTCAAAATTATCTAATCTAGGTAGAACAATGTAACCACTTTGCGTTGCTCTTCAGCATCTTGGCAGGTAGTAAGCAAGGTGTAGCTATCGTGATAGGCAAAGCAGATTAGATGTTGGCATTTAGAGATAATCTCTTGATTGCACAAAGTACTGGCATCGGCTAAAGACATTTCATCATTTTCGCTATGTTCGATTAAGTGCATGATATTTTCTAGTTGCTCTCTCGATTCAGGAGGCTGTCTGTCCAAGCTTTGGGGTAATATTACCGTCAGCAAATCTGGATTAGCTCGCATCGCCCCCCGAATAATTGCCAAATTTGTGCCGATCGCCCCTGACGTAATTACGCTATTGCCACCCAATACCAAAGCATAACTTAACAATTCGATTAAATGTTGATGGGTAAGCGGTACATGACGAGAACCGAGAACAGCATAGCGTTTTGAGCTTTTTTGCTGAATTGTGGCAAGTTCTTGTAAGAAATCGTCAATCTTAGGTAAATTTGGTAAATTAATTGACTGAGTCAAAAAGCCTCCTAGAAAATCGTATTAGAACTATCAGTGAACTATTAATTGAAATTTTAATTCAAATCTTAAGCTAGCAAAACAATATCATCGATCAAATTATTCTCCTAACGTTTTCGCCACAGATCGACATTAGATCTACAGATCTAAGAATAGATTAATTGACTAGAGCTAAGTTAAGGAATAGCACAGTTCATAGAGGCGGCAAGGCTAGAAGGCATACTAAAATTTCCGACCAAATGAATGCGGTGGTTAGCATGGAGATGGCGTAAAATTCGGTAAATTACTTCGATTCGATCTACAGCATCAATCTGAGTGGCAATTTCCAAGATAGATAGAGTTTTATCCCCATTAGCGATCGCTGCTACCACCTGTTTTTGCAATTCTAAAACCTGCGCTGCTGCTTTTTTACCCGCTTCTACTCCCGGCTGATGATAGGCATTGACATTTACCAAAGAAGCATAGAAACTCACTGCCCTTTCATATAAAGCGATTAGTGCCCCAATCGTAAAAGCCGAAACAGTAGGGATCGTAACCGTTATTGAATCCCGTCCATTTTCATAAAGTGCCTGCCGTGTTCCTTGCAAAAGCCCCGAAAGATAGTCACCACTGGTAATTCCTGTTTCTACTTCTAGTTGCGGCTGATTACCACGGGAATCATTTAAGACCTCGATAAAAGTCATAAAAAAGTTGGGTATACCTTCTCGCAGTTGTTGCACGTAGGCGTGTTGGTCGGTCGAGCCTTTATTCCCATATACAGCAATGCCTTGATAGACGGTATTTCCATCGAGGTCTTTTTCTTTGCCTAAAGATTCCATGACAAGCTGTTGCAAATAACGACTAAATAGCATGAGCCGATCTTTATAAGGCAAAACCACCATGTCTTTTAAGCCCTTGCCATCTCCTGAGAAATACCATGCCATTGCCATCATCGCCGCAGGATTTTGTTTGAGATATTCCACTCTAGTCGCAGTATCCATAGTTTTGGCACCCTT
This sequence comes from uncultured Synechococcus sp., assembly GCA_964560035.1. Taxonomy (GTDB): domain Bacteria; phylum Cyanobacteriota; class Cyanobacteriia; order Pseudanabaenales; family Pseudanabaenaceae; genus PCC-7502. The sequence goes on along the minus strand of CAZLKI010000033.1, from coordinate 10,332 downwards.
AAGCATAGACCGAATATCAAAGCCTTGAAGTGCCGCAGGTAATAAGCCCACTGCCGAAAGCTCAGACGTACGACCACCAATCCAGTCATACATGGGAAATACTTCTAACCAGCCTTCAGCTTTTGCCAACTTGTCGAGATTGCTGCCCATTCCGGTTACGGCGATCGCATATTTGCAAAAATCTAATCCCGCTTTCTTGTAGACATCCTTAACCTCCTTCATGGCGTTATTGGGTTCGGGAGTACCGCCAGATTTAGAAATTGTAATTACTAGAGTAGTGGCAAGGCGATCGCCCAGTTGGGACAGAGTTAGATCGATGCCTTCGGGATCGGTATTATCAATAAAGCTGATTTCTAAAGGTGGATTGGCGATCGCTAGAGCTTGAGCGACAAATTGCGGACCTAATGCCGATCCTCCTATCCCAATAGAAAGAATATCGGTAAACTTGGATGCCGTGGGCGGGTGGATTTCCCCAGAGTGAATTGCTTTAGTAAAGGTTTCGATTTGATCGATCGCGGCATTGATATCATCCCGTAGTTCCACCGTTGGCGCAATTTCAGGGGATCGGAGCCAATAATGCCCGACCATTCTCTGTTCGTCTGGGTTAGCGATCGCCCCCGCTTCCAATGCCTTCATATCGGCAAATGCCTTGACAAATTTAGGCTCGATCTCCGCCAAAAATTCCTGAGAAAATCTCATCCGACTAATATCAACGTACAGCCCTAAATCTTGGCTATAGTACAACCAGTCTTGATAACGCTGCCATAACTCTGCTGAATTCATCAAATTAGACCTAATCAAATTGCTAATGCGATCCTACAGACTTATTAGTCTTTGGGTATAGTAGCAGGTTAAATCTTAAGAATTTAGCCCACTGAAGGTTAACCCAAAATTAACCTAAGACTATTTTTTCCAGATTTAAGCAGAAATAATTCGATCGACTGTGAGCTTTAATTCTGGAAAGGTTAAAGAGATGAGAGATTCGCTATTTTGGAACCGCGTACATTGATATTTTCCTT
>CAZLKI010000033.1:0-9213 GCA_964560035.1 uncultured Synechococcus sp. | reverse complement strand
ATAGTGCGGATCGCTGCTTCGTTAGAGACCTCATAACTAAGTTGCAATCTTCTAATCTCATCATTAAATAGGAGCATAAGAGACATTGAGACGATTTTATGGTGCCGAGTATTGACCATCTCAACAATTTCTCCTTCTATCAACTCATAGCGACCATCTTCAGGGCATTGCTCCAAAAATTGCTCAAAATTTAGCCCTAGTTTTGATTCTTGTTCTGATTTTAAAGTTATCGGGAGATTTGGCTGAGTAATTGCAATCATAGATTTTTCTCAAAACTCTTAACTGAATTATACAAGGCTGGGGCGTGACTAACTAGGATTAGGCTGGCATTGGGTTAAGATGTGATAATCATGCAAACCATAGCTAAAACCCTCGACTCATCTGATGCCCGTGCGATCGCCCTAATTGGGGTTTATGCTTTTTATACGGGTTGCTTTATGTTATTGGGAATTGCTACTCCAATATTACGGTTAAAGGTTTATGACTTAGATCGAGAGTTGATAATCATAGCCATGGCGATCGCCTTATTGGGCTGGCTGTTATCGGGAAACCTCAGTAAATCTGTAACCAAAAGTTGCTACTACAATTTGGCAATAAGTTATTCACCGCGATTATTGATGGCGATCGCCTTACTGTGGTCGAGCATCTTACTAATTTTTGGCTTAGATTTTAGTCAAGTCATAACTGAAGGCTTAATATCAGGGGTGTGGGCAGTTGTGGCTGCAACTCTAATTGCCACCGCTTTTAGAATAGGCAGTGTAGCTCAGTTTGCTAGTTACAATAGTTTTAAAAGTAATTTCAAAAACACGAGGTCAACTAATTCTAAGCAAGAGTTTAATCTGGGTATAGATCGAGATTTAGATCGATTAAGTATTACCAATGATAGCGATAGCAGCAAAAATCGGACGATCGTTAGCCCCAAAATTTTGGCACAACAGCCCCAGCAATTCAAAGGATTAATGTGTTTAGTTTTAAGTCTGTTTGTGTGGACAATTTTAGATCTGCCTGAAGGAATTGCAGAATTAGCCGCGATCGCACTAGGCACATTGGGATTGACAGGCTTGAGTACGTGGCAAGTATTACTTTGTCCGATCCAGCGTTTAATCCTAATTCAATTTAGTGGTATTTGGGGTATGGCATCGAGCTTTACAATCGATCTCGTCCAATTTTCCCGCTTAGAGACTATTAAGCTCAAAGAAGTAGATTTGCAATGGCTGCAACTAGCAGGAACCTCTAAGGCAATTACTCTACCCGTTATAGTTACCGAAGTTATCGGTAAAAAATCTCAAAAGCTCGGTGACGATAAAGTTGATGATAAATCAGAGTTGGGACTGATCGAAACTCTCGCAGCCAAACTGAATCTAGCGGAGCATAAAGTCAGCCGAGATCCGCTTTCAGTAATGGATATTCTTTTACCTCAAAGTGTAGGTATGCTGGCAGGGTTGGTAATTTTAGGAATGGGAGTTACGTTTTCAGTATTGCTACCTTTGCCGCCCAAAATGCCTTTAGAAACCTATATGTTATTGACGGGTAGTTGTTTAGTTAGTCCTTGTATGGGTCAATTTATTTTAGGATTAGTGGCTCCAAGTACGATGGTTAAAGACGATCGCTCAGATTTTAGTGAAATTGTTTGGCAGGTGGGCGCAGGTTTAATTATGATTGCCATGTTCTCCAGCTATAAAGTTAATCCCCAACCCGAAAGTTTGTTGACTTTGGCACTAATTTGGTTGTGTTGTGGCATTGGTGGGTGTATTTTGGCTTTATCTAGGCGATCGCCTCTAATGACAAAAAGATGACAAAAAGATGACAAAAAGATTTTAAGTAACGCTTTGTGATAGGTTAAAATCCTGAAAATTCACACAATTTAATGCAATCTTAATTCAATGTAATTTAGACCAATTCATTAGATTATTAAGCTGAACTATTTTGCCCTATGATGCCATCCCATGCCTCCAATGCCTAAATATAGATACGGTTCTTCCTATTCATCCAAGCCTAAAAATTGGCTGCGGAATATTCTCCCGATCGTCCTGCTCGGCATACCTTTGGTGCTTTTAGCTTTAGAACTGGGTTTAAAAAACTTTGCCCCTATACAGTGGTTGGGTAATAAATCTGCAAATACAATTCAAAATTACGAACTTAAATTAGTCTCTTCTAGCGGTGCCGACTTAACATCTAATTTAACTACTATTTCTGATGGAGATTTACAGGTCAAGACAAGTCCAATTAGCGGTTACGATCTAGTTCCCAATCAAACTACTAAATTTTGGCAGATCAATGCTCAGGGATTTCGGCTTAATAAACTCTTACCCGTCAATAAAGAGCGCGATGACATTCGGATTTTTATCATAGGTAACTCCACAGCTTTTGGTACTTTGGCAGCGAATAATCAGATGACTTTAGCCCCCAAGCTAGAACGATTACTTAACAATCGCATACAAGACCAGATCGATCGCCCCCAAAAATTCCAGCCCGCAACTTTTCCCTACTATGCCGATCAAGTAGAAAAAGTCAGATTATTGCCGCCACGCATTCGCATTGGTAAATACCAAGTAATTACTGCCGCCATTCCGGGTTATACCTCCACCAATCAATTATCTTTGTTAGTGCATAAATTATCTGAGTTTAATCCAGACTGTCTGATATTTTTAGATGGTTACGAAGACCTGCGACAGCCCAGCTCCAAGCCTGCTAGAGAACTAATTAATCTGGAAGATCTGGTCAAACAGTTTAAACAACAAGAGCAAACTAGCAACGAGCAAAGATGGCAAAATTGGTTGAATACTTTTTATATAGTTAAAGTCTATCGGTATTTATTCACCCCCACCAGTTTGACAACGACTTCGGGATATTATCAAGTTTTTAATGCCAACCAGCTTACTAACGATGCTCGAGAGCTAAAGCTAAGGGTGGCTAACTACGATGCTAATTTGAAAAAAATTGCCAATCTCAATACTAAAATTCCGATTGTGGTCGCACTCCAGCCTGAAATTACAGGTAAATCCGAACCAACCAACGATGAGGTTAAAATTTTAAAGTCCTTGGGGCAAGAATATAGCGATCGCATCGCCAAATCCTACAAAGCTTTAGAAGCCAGAGTATTAGAGCGCAACTTCAATAAAATCAAAGTTATTAGTTTTTATAAAACATTTGATAATACTAAAGCCCAAATTTTTGTCGATCCAATTCATTTAACCGATGCTGGCAATAATCTAATTGCCAAAAAACTTTTAACCGCCCTTGAAGATACATTCAAACTTCAATCTCAGCCAGCACCCGAACGTTAATAATCTACTTTAGTAAATCAATCAATAAACAAATATAAAGATATAGAGGTATTAATAGAAATACTGATGATATGTATTTAATAATACAATCCACTATGTAGTAGCTCAGTTTAATTGGAAATAAGTAGTTTTAAATACCAAACATCTTGAGCAGTATTTACTTAGTACCGTTGCACATTATCAAAATTTTATATAAGGTTCGGAGATCGAAGTGGTAGCAGTTCCTAACAAGCCTCTAGTCGAGGTATTTCGTGAAATGAATGGGGGAATGTTTCCGCCGGTATTAGAAACCTTTGAACGAGGCAAAACCATATTTTTCCCAGGCGATCCCGCAGAGCGGTTTTACTTTTTGGTTAGGGGAGCAGTAAAGTTGTCTAGGGTATACGAAGCAGGAGAAGAAATTACAGTGGCATTGCTGCGCGAAAATAGCGTATTTGGGGTGTTATCGCTAATTACTGGAAATCGCTCCGATCGCTTTTATCATGCTGTAGCTTTCACAACGCCAGTCGAACTTCTTTCCGTACCCATCGAGCAGGTGGAAAAGGCATTAAAAGAAGATCCCGAATTACCAATGTTTTTATTGAGAGGATTATCTTCACGGATTTTACAAACCGAAATGATGATCGAGACCTTAGCACATAGGGATATGGGTTCGAGACTGGTGAGTTTTTTACTGATTTTATGTAGAGATTTTGGCATCCCTTCCAATGATGGAGTAACTATCGATCTAAAGCTATCTCATCAGGCGATCGCCGAAGCTATAGGTTCTACCCGCGTTACGGTTACTCGATTACTTGGAGATTTACGCAATCAAAAAAGAATATCCATTTCTAAAAAACGAATTACAGTACATAACCCCATTGAGCTCAGCCAACAGTTTGCTTAAGGCATAACTTACATTCATTTAGGTAGATATTCTTAATTATCAGATAGACTGGCTGATTGATTTTAGCTGTGAGGTATACCTAGACTTCTTCCTGTGAAATGGAGCGATCGCCTTTTATTTTTTCATAGGCATTAATGGGCTCGAAAATCTCTAAGGAAGTGTGCAGGTATATTTCTGAGGAATATTCTGAGCATTAGAATCGCTAGCGGAGACTGAACCAAATTGTGCTTCACAGGCAGTAATAAATTTTTGACATGAATAAAGTCCACCTTTACAAGTTTCAGTTTTTCCTTTCGTAGGCTCTTTAGTAGCGTTCTTAATTTTTAATGAATTATTAGGTTTTGGTTGCTGTGGGGAAAGATTAGTTGGGGAATTTGTCGGTCTAGTAGATTGAGCAATACTGGCGTTAGTGATAAAAGTTACGGGAGCCATAAGTGCAAGAACGGATATAGAAAGAGTTAAGAATTTCATGATTTTGTTTCCTATGTGGTTACTTAATTAAGTGATTAATTTAATTAATTTGTTGATGTGTTGATTATGCAACTCTTCTATAAATGCCCTAGTGACTAAAATGCACTTCTATCTGTGATAAATATTAAATTTAGTAGTGATCGCTACAAATTTTTCAGATGACTCTTATCCTAATTTACAGTAAATTACGATCAAACGTGCCACACATAGAAAAGCCGAAACCAATACGGGGCTTCGTCCTGCGACCCTTTTTTGTGGTGGACTTGAAGGCAAAGTGCTGTACTTACATTTATACCTGTAAAAAAGCTACAAAAAAGGAGCTCAATTTTTACTTCAGCCCCTTGCAATCAATAGTTATTTGTGTGAAAAGATATTTACAAAGAATTTCTCAAGATATCGACTTTATCAATCCTTTCCCAAGGTAGATCTAAGTCGGTACGCCCTAAGTGTCCGTAGGCAGCAACATTCTGATAAAAACGTCCGCCGCGCTCTTTGGGCAGGTTTCTTAAGTTAAAGGTCTTAATAATTCCTGCTGGTCTTAAATCGAAATTATCGGTAATTAATTTTAGTAAAACCTCATCCGACACCTTACCCGTACCAAAGGTTTCGACATTGATGCTAGTAGGTCTAGCCACGCCGATCGCATAACTAATTTGGACCTCACACTTAGTTGCCAAACCAGCCGCCACAATGTTTTTAGCTACATAACGGCAAGCATAGGCAGCACTGCGATCGACTTTAGTCGGATCTTTACCCGAAAAAGCACCGCCACCATGACGGGCATAGCCTCCGTAGGTATCAACTATGATCTTGCGACCCGTTAGACCTGAATCACCTTGAGGTCCACCAATTACAAATTTACCTGTAGGATTGACCAAAAAGCGGGTTTCAGAATTGGGCTGAATATTGTCATTTTCCGCAAACATCGGTAATACTACTTTTTGCCAAAGATCGGCTTTAATAATTGCTTGGATCTTTTTCTCATCACTTACCCCATCCACGGAGGCGGTATGTTGAGTAGAAACTAGGATCGTGTCAATGCCAATAGGTACATCATTTTCGTATTGGATCGTGACTTGAGTTTTACCATCAGGACGAAGGTAGGGTAGATCTCCATTTTTACGCACCTTAGCCAACTGTCGAGCAAATCTATGTGCCAGAGCAATTGGGACTGGCATGAGTTCTGGAGTTTCATTACAGGCAAATCCAAACATTAAGCCTTGATCTCCTGCGCCGATCGCCTCTATAGCCGAATCAGAATCTACTCCCTCTCGCTTTTCCATAGCTTCATCAACACCTTGAGCAATATCAGGTGACTGCTCGTCCAGTGCGACTAAAACCGCGCAGCTATTGGCAGAGAAACCATTTTCAGAGTCAGTATAGCCAATTTCCGCAATTTTCTTGCGGGCTAGATCGGAAATGTTGACGTAAGCTTCAGTCGTAACTTCGCCTGTAATTAATACCAAACCAGTGCTAACGACCACTTCTGCTGCCACACGAGATTTGGGATCGTCAGTTAATAGGGCATCTAGGATACTATCTGAAATTTGATCGCAGATTTTGTCAGGGTGACCTTCTGTAACCGATTCAGATGTGAATAAATAACGACCAGCCAGATGTTTTCCTCCAACAGAACTAGGTAATAGATTTAGATATTGCTTAATATAGGATACAAACGAAAGAACATTGCTCAGTTCGGATAGCATCAGATATTAAGTACTAGATACTTTAGCACTCAGATTAGTCTTATCAGATTAGTTTTTAGATTACTTCTTAGATTAATTTGTGTGAAGTTTAGAAGGGAATGTCGTCTTCTTTAGCGATCGCCGCCGCAGGGGGCATAAATTTGGCAGGAGTTGCCGCAACAGATTTTGGGGTCTCAGTCATGCTACTGGGTCGATCTTGGGCTCTATCAACCGCGTGGATGCGCTGGGCAGTTAACTCAGTTACTTTTTCCTTATAGCCACTACGTTCTACAACATTTATGCGGAGCCTACCTTCAATAACTAGGCGATCGCCTTTTTGATACTTTTTTTCCATAATTTCCTTAGCTAAGTTGTTCCAACCTGTAACTTTGAGGCGTGCGGGAGTATCTTCAGCATTTTTACCCGGAAACTGGACTAAAAAGCTAGAAATTTCATTCTGGTTGTCAGGAGTAGATCGAAGTTCTGGCTCGGTAAATACTTCAGCCATTAAAATAAAAGTATTCATGACTCGCTCTTTAAATTGGTGGATAGTATCTTTTGCTTAATCCTACATTCATTTAGAACGAATTAAGATCAAAAATTTACCTATTTAAATTACTTATTAATTTATTGATTTAATTACTATTGCGATTCGTGCCATACAATAAAATCATCTGAAAACTTACAAGATTATTTGCCTGCGTCATGAATATTAAACCTTGATATCTAGGCTGCCTATGCTCGAAACCCTAATTGCCAGTGTATTCACCGTAAATGTAAGTCTGCTAGTAATAATAATTAATAGGATAGCTAAAGCATCTCAGCCCCATATGTCGCAAAAACAAGAAGAAGATCTACACGACTATCAAGAACATCAAAAAGGTTGGGAATTCAAAATTCTAAGGACAGATAATGATGGATTTCGGCGTAGTAGATTGTTGAAGCTAGTTTGTGAGGAAGAGTTAGAGACAGGCTGGATACTTTTAGAAAAACTAGATGATAGCCGTTTAAGATTTCGCCGCCCCGTTAACTTTAGAGAAAGAGATCGTGATGCCAAGATCGATCCCTATCGCTCCCATTATGGAGTACCAGTAAGGATCAAAAACTTTATGAGCATCTTTATACTTCTGTTGCTGATGGCAGTGCCAACTTTTCTAGGATTTACATTTATGCAAAATATATTTAAATCCGTCCGCACTCAAAATCTGCAATCATCCCCAAAAACTAAGCTTAAGCCTCCAATCATATCTACCCCTAAGCCCATTACCCCAGCAGCTAAACCCTTGCAATAGGCTGTATTTATGACTGCGAAAGTTTTGGGAAATTTGGGTGAAACCTTAGTTGCAGAATTACTAAAAGTTCAGGGATGGCAGATATTAGCAACTCAGTGGCATTGTGTTTGGGGAGAGTTAGACATAGTGGCACGCGATCGCTACTGGTTAATATTTGTCGAAGTAAAAACTCGCAGCCTTAGCAATTGGGATTTGGACGGAGCGTTGGCAATTACTAAATCCAAACAAAAAAAGCTTTCGCTCTCGGCGCTGAAGTTTCTAAGTTTAAATCCTCAACTTGCCCATTTAAATTGCCGATTTGATGTAGCTCTTGTTTTTGCAAATACCAGAATTAAGGAGAATCCAAGCAATCTTCAACTTCACACCTATATCGAGTCAGCCTTTAACGTAGAAGCGTTGTAGCTAACCACATTACCAGTAAAATAATTCCTGTGGAAATCTGATAGGCAAATGCAGTTACGGGAATGAATAACAGTAAGCCCGCACTAATCGATACGCCCAATACCAGCCCAGACATTGCTAAAAGTAGCGATCGCCAGAACCGATTTTCTTTGCGTCTTAAAAAATAAATGCTTGCCAATAACGCCAAAGCCATCCAAATACTGGACGAAGTTGGAAGCAAAACATTTAATATAAATAATCCAGCAAATACGCCAGAATAGGCAATCAAATCTTGACGGGTTGGAGTGTCCTTAATACCAGAAAGCCATCGTAGCTTGTTTGGAGTTATTACAGGTTGGATTAAACTTGGAGACGTTGTAATATTTTTTTCGGGAAATCTGATCCGATCTGGTACCTTGATTTTACCCTCTTGTCTTGCCCTCAGTCGATCCATAAGAATGGCATCATAAGCAGATTCCACTAACTCTTGAGCAAGAATATCTCCATCTAGCTCAACGATAAGGCGATCGCGGACAGCCTTAATTTCCTCAAATGAGGCATCCTCTGTAACTCCTAGCTTGGTGTATGGAGTAAAATCAGTCATTTTAATTAACTGTGAAAATTAACTGTGAAATCTATATCTAATATGTTAAGCATATCTTAACTTATTTCCGATCCGAGATTTAGATAAATTAAATCTCACTTTATTTCAAATTATGTTGAAGCAATATCCTGAGTCGATTCCGAATTAATTAAAGGCGATCGCAGACACAAATAAGCTAAAGTTCCAAATAAAGGAATAACCGAGACAGCTATCAAAATTCGAGCATCTTTCATTCCTCTACGGCTCATATCATCATTGAGTAACCACGGAAATAGCAGACATAATAGACAAAAATCCAAACTCGTAACATTAATAAATTGATTTGTTTGAAACTGAGCGATAAAATCTGTCCAATTACCTGCCTTAATGCCATACCCGACTAAGAATAAGGCAGCGATCGCGAGTGTAAAGCCCGTCCATCTAGAATCAAATAGCCTAATTAACCAATTTTTTTCGCCCGCAAATTTTGGATTTGGATTTCTCAGGGCAAAGTAAGGCAGTAATCCAAAAGCACCGATCCCAAAACTCAGAATCACAAAAATCCAAGCAGGCACTTTTTGCCCACGTCCATCACTAAATAGCACGCAAGCATACATCGCAGGCAAGA
>CAZLKI010000032.1:11553-16404 GCA_964560035.1 uncultured Synechococcus sp. | reverse complement strand
GTTGTGGACGTAGAGTTTCCCAACGGCAAATTACCTGAAATTTATAACGCATTGGTGATCTCTGGAAGAAACGAAGCTGGACAAGACGTAAATGTTACTTGTGAAGTTCAGCAACTACTGGGCGACAACCAAGTCCGCGCCGTGGCAATGAGCACGACTGACGGCGTAGTTCGAGGCATGGAAACCGCCGATACGGGTGCCGCAATTAGCGTTCCAGTGGGGAATGCCGTACTGGGGCGGATTTTTAACGTTTTAGGCGAGACTGTGGATGAACTAGGTCCAGTTGATACAAAAGAAACTTTACCTATCCACCGTGATTCACCTTTGTTTGTCAATCTCACAATCAAACCTGAAGTATTCGAGACTGGAATCAAAGTAATTGACCTACTTGCCCCTTACCGTAAGGGTGGAAAAATTGGACTCTTTGGCGGTGCTGGCGTAGGTAAAACTGTTTTAATTCAAGAGCTAATTAACAACATTGCTAAAAAGCACTCTGGTGTATCCGTATTTGCTGGCGTAGGCGAACGTACCCGTGAAGGTAATGACCTATACAATGAGTTCAAAGAATCTGGTGTGATCGATAGCGTAGCTTTGGTCTATGGTCAGATGAATGAGCCACCCGGAGCTAGAATGCGTGTAGCTTTGTCTGCTTTGACTATGGCGGAATATTTCCGTGATGTCTCCAAGCAAGATGTGCTTTTGTTTATTGACAATATCTTCCGTTTTGTGCAAGCAGGTTCTGAAGTATCTGCACTTTTAGGTCGGATGCCTTCTGCGGTAGGATATCAACCAACTCTGGGTACGGAAATGGGGGATTTACAAGAACGAATTACCAGTACTACCGATGGTTCTATTACCTCTATCCAAGCGGTTTATGTACCTGCGGATGACTTTACCGACCCTGCTCCTGCTACTACATTTGCCCACTTAGATGCTACTACCACCCTATCTCGGAGTTTGGCTTCTAAGGGTATCTACCCCGCAGTCGATCCACTAGGTTCAGCTTCAACCATGTTGCAACCCGGCATTGTTAGTGAAGAGCACTATGCAACTGCCCGTGAAGTTCAACAAACCTTGCAACGCTACAAGGAACTTCAAGATATTATCGCTATCTTGGGCTTAGATGAACTATCTGAAAACGATCAAACTGTTGTCGGTCGTGCCCGTAAAATAGAGCGGTTCCTGTCTCAACCCTTCTTCGTGGCTGAAATCTTTACTGGTTCTCCGGGTAAGTATGTCACTTTAGAAGAAAACATTAAAGGCTTCAAAATGATTCTCTCTGGCGAACTAGATGCTCTACCCGAACAGGCATTTTATCTAGTTGGCAATATCGAAGAAGCGATCGCCAAGGCTGAAAAACTAAAGACTAAATAATTATGTTAACTGTAAAAGTTATATCTCCGGGTGAGACAGTCTTAGATGCTACGGCAGATGAAGTTATACTTCCTAGCTCTACGGGGCAGTTGGGAATTTTAACTAATCATGCGCCTTTAACCACTGTGTTGGATATCGGGGTAATGCGGTTTAAGGTTAATAATCAATGGCAAGCGATCGCTCTGATGGGTGGTGTGGCTGAAGTTGAAGAAAATGAAGTGACAGTTTTGGTAAATGAAGCGATTTCAGGTAGCAAAGTTGACGTGGATAAGACTCGTAAAGAATTAGAAACTGCGGAAAAGCATCTGAGTACGATCGAAGATGATGACAAGCAAGGCAAAATTCAAGCAGAGCAAACGCTAAAACGCATTCGGGCTAAATTGCTGGCTACCGCCTAAATCAAATAATAAAACGCTATATAGATTAAGGGTGAGTAATGCTCGCCTTTTTTTTCTTTAATTTTTAAAGAAATGATGAGAATTTCTGTCTAATCTTCAGGATTTCGCTGAGAATAATAGTAGTAATGAGTACAAAAATGACCTCTCAGGAAATTAATTGGTTAAAGCAGCCTCCTTTAGTAGTGGCTCCAACTATAAAACTTAAAGAAGCGATCGCTCATATTAATGAAGAGCAAAAGTATGTTTTAATCGGATCGCCAAAGCAAATTGTGGGGATATTAACTGCACGTGATATAGTTTATTTAATTGGTCAAATCGAGACTGAGATTACTGTTGGCGAGCTTAAGCTAAAACCTTTGAGTTTAATTTCTATAGATCGATATCTGGCTAATTCTCAGCCCTACCAAATATTTAGAATTTTACAATCTCAACAGACAGAATATTTAGGAGTTGTCGGAGCGGATAGAGAAATCTTGGGCGTAATTACCCTAGAAGATGTTTTTCAAAACCTTCCACCACAGCGATCGCTTAGTCTAAATTCTAGCTTTAATTCGGATACTGATTTTAACGAGCAGCACTTCCAAAAATTAGTAGAAATTAGTCCTTACGCGATCGCTATTTACGATACAAGCCTAAAATTTACATTTATTAATCCCGCAGGAATAAAGCTATTGGGAGCAGTTACCCCAGAAGAGGTTTATAAAGAGCCTATTTCTAGATTTATCCATCCTTCGCAGCATCAGGTTTTAGGAGCGTGTATGGCTAAAGTCTTTGCAGGACAAGAATTACCCTGTCAGGAATATACTGTTTTGCGTTTTGATGGCTCAGAGATTTATATCGAATTAAGTAGTGCACTATTAAGCCCAAAAGAGGCTAAAGAAGGTGAAAGACCTAAAGTTATTGCGATCGCCACCGATATAACCGAGCGTAAATTGGCAGATGCAGCCCTACGCAAAAGTGAATCTCGCTTTCAGAATTTGATCGAATCCGTGCCCAAAATTGCCATTCAAGGTTACAATCGCGACCACAAAGTCATATTTTGGAACCAAGCAAGCGAAAGGTTGTATGGATATACATCCCAAGAGGCGATCGGTCAAGATTTAGAGCAGCTAATTATTCCCGCCCAAATGCGTTTTATAGTCTCGGCAATTACCGATCGATGGGTAGCGGGAGCAGAATCTTCATCCGCAGATTACATCGATACCAAAGACATCGCTTTAGTAGGATTTTCAGAAGATATCGATCTGTGCGGAGAGATTTCTTTAATGCATAAAGATGGTAGCTCAGTAGACGTGTATAGCAGTCATGTCATGCTTAAAAATGCTAGTGATGAAATTGAAATGTTTTGTATTGATATAGATATTAGCGATCGCAAATCTATCGAACAAGCATTACGCAAAAGCGAACAACGACTCAAATCTTTTAGTTGCTATACTCCAGCTATTATTAGTATTAAAGATGCTCAATCGCGCTATTTATTTGTCAATTTAGAATTTCAAACTGCATTGCAGGTTTCAGAAGTTGAAGCCTTGGGTAAAACCCCAGATGATTTTTTTAGCAAAGTACAGGCACAAAATATTAAAACTAAAGATCTCCAAATTTTGAGCGAAGGCATTGTAATTTCCGAAGAAGAAGTAATCGATCTATTTGATGGTTCTCATACTTACACTACTACCAGATTCCCACTCCTAGACCATAACGGAATACCCTATGCCGTTAGCACTATTTCCTTTGATGTTAGTAATCATAAAGAAACCGAACTGATCTTACAAAAGAAACTCCTCCAAGAGCAACTAATTTTTCAGATGAGTAATCGCATTCGCCGTACTCTCGACCTAGAGGAGATTTTTAGTACTACGGTGGCTGAACTCCGCGAGGCATTAACCTGCGATCGCGTGGTGATTTATCGGTTTAATTCTGATTGGAGCGGGCTATTTATCGCTGAATCTGTAGGTTCGGGCTGGATTTCCTTAGTTGAAGGACAACAAGAAGGGAGCTTAAACGCGAATGGAGCCATAGGAGTCGATCGCTGTATTGTCAAACAAATGGAAGAGTTAGACCAAATCGGGAGCGATGTGATTGATACTTATCTGCAAGATACCAAAGGGGGAGGTTATCGACTGGGGACGCATCTATGCGTTGAAGATATCTATACTGCGGGCTTTGAAGCTTGCTATGTCCAACTTTTAGAGAGTTTACAGGCAAGAGCATATTTAACCGTTCCGATTTTTCAGGGCGAGAAACTTTGGGGACTTTTAGCATCCTATCAAAACTCTGAACCCAGAAAATGGCGAGATAATGAAGTGGCGATCGCGATTCAAATTGGTATTCAGTTGGGGATCTCAGTCAAAAATGCCGAATTATTTGCTCAAGTCCAAAAACAATCATTGGAACTAAAAGAAGCAAAAGAAGCAGCAGAAGCAGCAAACCAAGCTAAAAGCGAATTTTTAGCAATGATGAGTCATGAAATCCGTACGCCGATGAATGCGGTGATTGGAATGACAGGAGTACTCTTAGATACGCCACTCGATGCCGAACAGAGAAATTTTGTGGAAACTATTCGCATGGGTGGAGATGCTTTACTTTCGGTAATTAACGATATTCTAGATTTTTCTAAAATCGAAGCAAATCGGATGGAGTTAGAAATGGCACCTTTTTGCTTGCAAACTTGTATTGAGGAGATCTTAGACCTGTTTGCAACTAGAGCAGCCGAGAAAAAGATCGAACTTGCAGCTTTGGTCGATCCGAAAGTCCCAGTAATAATTACGGGAGACGTAGGTAGGCTCAGGCAAATTTTGATGAATTTAGTTAGCAATGCCATCAAATTTACCGATAAAGGTGAAGTCGCTATTCTAGTTACTGCTAAAAACAATTTAGGCAAAGATAACTTAGATCGAGATAATAGCGATCGCGAATGTAATATTCTTTTTAAAATCAAAGATACGGGAATTGGGATCGAACCAAGTCAAATCCAGCGATTATTTCAGCCTTTTTTTCAAGCAGATAGTTCAATTACTCGCCGCTACGGTGGTACTGGTCTGGGTTTGGTAATTAGCAAGCGGTTATGTGAAATGATGGG
>CAZLKI010000032.1:5004-11453 GCA_964560035.1 uncultured Synechococcus sp. | reverse complement strand
ATTTCGATCTGGCAATTTTAGATATGAAGATGCCTGAAATGGATGGAGGGCAACTAGCGATCGCGATTCGAGAAAGGGGTCATAATTTCCCAATCGTACTT
The DNA here is from genome assembly GCA_964560035.1 of uncultured Synechococcus sp. Taxonomy (GTDB): domain Bacteria; phylum Cyanobacteriota; class Cyanobacteriia; order Pseudanabaenales; family Pseudanabaenaceae; genus PCC-7502. The sequence goes on along the minus strand of CAZLKI010000032.1, from coordinate 11,352 downwards.
TTAACTTCTTTAGATTATCGCCAAAAACCCATAGACAATAGTATCACTGCCACCTTGACAAAACCTGTTAAAGGCTCGCGACTACTCAATACTTTCTTACAAATTTTTGGGGGTCAAGAATGGGAAAACCCTGAAAACTCTACCCCGTTGCCTTCGGCTATTACTAAACCCCTGCAAATTTTGTTGGTTGAAGATAACGCCATCAATCAAAAAGTAGCAATCGCCATGCTCGAAAGGTTTGGCTATCATCCCGCGATCGCCGGTAACGGTAAAGAAGCTGTAACTATAACTCGCCAGCAAAACTTTGATTTAATTTTTATGGATATGCAAATGCCAGAAATGGATGGGATTACGGCTACACGGATTATTCGCCAGCAGGACTTAAAAAATCGACCTCGCATTGTCGCAATGACCGCCAATATCTTTAAAGATGCGATCGCCGAATGCTTTGCCGCAGGAATGGATGACTATATTAGCAAACCCGTCCTAACCGAAGAATTAGTAAAAATCCTAGAAAGATGTCAGCCTACTGCGGTAGATCGTGGGGTTGAAATCGTAAAAAGTCCAATTGTCGATCGCAATGTGCTTAAGTCTTTATTAGAATATTTAACTTTAGAGAACCTGACCAAAATTATTGAAGAATATATAGTTACTACCGATAATTTAATCCAATCCTTAAATAGTGAATTATTAATTCGAGACTTTGGTAAAGTTTATTTCTCAGCCCATAACTTAAAATCTACAAGCGGTAGTTTAGGTGCAGTCACAATTGCTAAAATTTCTAGAAATATCGAACAGCAAGCAAAACTGGGAAATATCCAAGAGTTAGAGAAATTAATGCCCGATCTGGAAACTGAATATGTTAAAGCTAAAGCCATATTTAGAGAAGAACTAGCCAACCTTACTTAGAATAAAATGAAACCTCAGGCACTTAATAACTTAACCAAAATGGGATTAACATCTTCGGGAGCTTCATCTTGAGGGCAATGTCCAGCATTAGGAATGGTAATAAATTGGGAAACACAGGGAAATTTTGTAAACTCTCGACCCAAAGCGATCGGCTCCCACGGGTCGTTCTCACCCCACAGGACAACTGCTTCACAGGGTAATTTAGCTAGTAAGCTCTGAGGAGTAGGTCCTTGGGAATAGCTAACAAATGCTACAAATACATCCACGGCATTAGGGTGTTGGGCGGGTTCGATTAAAATATTTACGAGTTCATCTGTAATTGCTTCTTTACGCACATACGCCTGACTGAGAATTTTACGCACGGACTGGGGTTTACGCACTTGATTAAAAAATATTTGGGCGATCGCGCGATTACTCAAGATATTTTGCATAAATTTTGTTCCTATCCGCCTGTACCACGGTAGCGTTAGTAGATTATCTTCTTGCAGTAATCTTAAAGAGCAATTAATTAAAATCGTCTTGCTGACTAATTCGGGAGACATAATCGCGGTTTGCATGGCGGCGATCGCTCCAATCGAGTTCCCAATTAAAATTGTAGAACCACCAATTATTTCACGACAAAAATCGCTAATTAAGGTACCCCAAGTCTCGAAGGTATATCTAAACTCGTTACTTAGTTCTGTACTTAGTTCTTTACTGGGCTTAGGTTTATCCGAACCACCAAATCCGATTAAATCAAGCGCATACACCCGACTAACTTTAGCTAAAGCAGGAATATTATGCCGCCAGTGACCGATAGATGCTCCAAATCCATGAATGAGTAGTACCGCAGGTAAATCAGTTTTATCCTCGCCCGCACAGGTATAGGTAATGTTATAAGTAGGGCGATCGCCAAGCTTGGAAGGATGCCACAACCAAGTTTTTTTCTCAGTAGTTATCATTTGAATTAATCGTAAGTATATTAATCCTAGTCGATCGACAACTATATTGATTTTCTGGCGATTCTCTCCCAATCCCAGACTCAGATCGAAAATTTAGTCTTAAAGATGTCTTAAAGAGTAGGTTGAATTAAGTTTTCTGCACCTTCAATAATCCGAGCGGAAAGAATTTTATCGCTGACTTTAAGTTTTCTCAAAATCTCAACTCCATCTTTTAGATAGCCAAAAGCCGAATAGTTACCATCAATTAGATTCAAACCTGCGGGAGTCAAATCCGATTCAAACAGGTATAAAAAGAACTGAGAGGAACCACCATTTACATCATCGGCGGGATGTGCCATAGCGATCGTGCCAAAAGCGGAGAAAGGTAGAACTGGCAAGGTGCGCGCCAATCCTAAATCTGAAAGTGTAAAACCATACATGGGAACTTCTTTTTCAGGAATCTTCACTTCCATCGGTACAGTTCGGACTTTTCCTGTGTCAGGATCGACAAATCCATCCGCCTCACCTTCAGGATCGCCACCTTGGAGGAAATAATCATCATCAGCCCGATTAAAGCTTATACCGTTATAAAAACCTCTTTGTACGAGGTCGGCAAACTGTCCCGCATTTACAGGGGCATTATATCCATCTAAAATTATCGTGATTGCGCCCTTAGATGTCTCTAGCTCTACAGTTGCTCTACCTTTAAGTTGAGGAAGATTAGCATAAGCCTCTGGCACGGTAAAGGGAAATTCAGCTATCATCTGGGCTTCGAGGTTTCCAACATATTCCAAAGCTTGCTCGACTAGCAGTTTAATTTTGTTCCGATCTTTACTGGCGATCGCCACTTCCAATGGCACTAAAGCTTGATTTAATTGTTTAAGGGTTGCCATTGCTACGGTTTTATCGGTTGCTGCCACGCTTGCCAATAACCGATCTTGCTTTTGGGTCAGAATATCTTTAATCCGTTTGACATCCTTATCCATCGTACTCCAGCGTTTGAGGTTAGCTTGGCGGGGCTGTGCTTCTAAGGTAGTTTGCACGTCTCGGATTAAGTCGTTTTTAATTGGTAAGGCATTGCGTAATAGCACTCTGGAATCTTTGATCGCACTCTTAAACGGGAGACGGGCAGCCACAGGTTGAGCATTGGCAATAAAAATCGTAATGACTAAAGCGATCGCCAATAACATCTTTGAGCAGGTATTTGGAAAAGAATTTGAGAAAGCTTTTGAACAGGAAATCAACCAAGTTTTCTTATTAAAATTTTTTGTCAGCATTAAATCTATCAGCATCAACAGAGCATCCCCAAAAACGAACTAGTGACATACCCCCGATAAATCGGGGGCTTCCTCTTTCATCTACAAATGCCTCAACTATCCTATGACAATCTTGGTCTTACATCATATCCGCAGGTTTTACTACCCATGTAGTACTTACTGGCGAAATAGTTACCTATCTCCGAGGCTACATTCCCTGTGTCCCAAGGAAATAATGTTTTCACGTCCTTCCACTATGGCTTACTCAAGGTTTTCCAGTGAGCGGTTGGCTTCCCTCTACTACGCTACTACCAGTTAGGCGTTTTAGCCGTGAGGCGGGTCATCGACCATTTGTAATATATCAAAAAGTGTTGACCAAAATTCATCCCGCCGATAAATCGGGGGACTTCTTTTGGCGGAGAGTTAAAATGCTATGTCTATGAGGGTGCGATCGCAAGTAATTAGCTACTCTCACCCACCTTCGCCACCAATTACGACATTTTTAATCCGCAAACTAGGCGAACCCGTGCCCACAGCAAGTCCATTTTGTCCGCCTTTACCGCAACCCCCAGATTCGTCCCAAAAGTAATCATCGGCGATCGCTTCAATATCTCCTAAAGTTTGAAATACATTTCCCGAAAGGGTTACATCTTTTACAGGTTCGGCAATTTTGCCATTACGGATCATCCATGCTTCTCCTGCGGTAAAGGTAAACATCTCGCCATTAGTCATGCCACCTTGCCAATTTTTAGCATAGACTCCGACAGGTATATCGCTACATAAATCGGTTGCTGGGGTTTTTCCTCTGGCAATCCAAGTATTTGTCATCCGTACGATTGGGGCATAGTGATAATCTAAACATCTAGCATTACCTGTGGGATTCTCACCTAATTTTCCTGCGGTTTCGCGAGAATGCAGCCGACCGACTAATACCCCGTCCTCAATTAGCTGGGTTGTCGTTGCGGGTACGCCTTCGTCATCATAAAAGTAGCTGCCACGGTGTCCTTCGGGTAAAGCCCCGTCAAAAATCTGTAAGTCTTCAGTGCCAAATTTCCTACCTAAAGTCATTACTTCTAATAAATCGGGATTTTCATAGATCGTATCTGCCTCAGAAAGATGCCCAAAAGCTTCATGCACAAATAGCCCTGCCAAAACTGGATCGATCACCACCGTATAAGTGTCGCCCTGTACTACAGGCAAGTCTAAAGCACTTACAGCCCGACTCGCAGCCGATTTTACCTGTGTTTCTAAGCCTTCTAGATCGGAAAAAGCCACTCTTGAGCCGATGGTTTCTCTAGCAGTTTGCACGACATCACCTTTTCTGGCTGTGGCACCAAACCGCATTTCCAGATCGCTCCATGCCTGTTGAATCAAAGTACCTTCGGATGTGGCAATAATTACTTCTTGGGTACTGTCGCCATAGCTGACGGAATTACTGACAATTCGATCCGATTGCGATCGCAAAATTTCGTCATAGTAAAAACATAAATCTCGTTTTTGTGCCAAAGATACTTCAATGGGAAATACCAAAGATTTGCGATCTCTAACTGGTTCTACAGGTGCCAGATTATTTTCGTCATTACCTACCCACTTTGCCGAAGCGATCGCCTCTTGAATTCTTAACTCTAGGGTATCTAATCGATTGAAGCTACTCATACCCCAACCACCACGATGATATGCCCTAATCTGTCCGCCCACCGAGACACCTGTACTTAGGGTTTCAACTTTGCCACCGCGCAATAAAATGTCCGTACCCTCAATGCGTTCTAGGCGAATTGCAAAAAAATCAACCTGAGATTTATATCTATTAATTAGAGCATCTATAGAATCCGAGGCATGATTCCATATTTGGTGAGAATTCTGCATTGTTAATAAGAAGTAGTTACTAAAAAAATACTAAACTAAATTATTAATAAGTGAAATTAATCAGTTTTATCTTCTATATCCTAGACCCGAAACCGAATTTTAGATATACTGAAAGACCTGAAGAATTTAAAGATGAAAAGAAGGACAAAAAAATGGCAAAAAGTGACGTTCAAGTAATGCTAACTAAAGATGTGGTCAAATTGGGAAAATTAGGCGACCTAGTTAGTGTTGCTCCGGGCTACGCTCAGAATTTCCTCCTACCTAATGGTATGGCTGTACGGGCGACTGCGGGAATTACTAAAGAAGTGGAAAGACGCAAAGAAAAAGAACGCCAACGTCTAATTGCAGTTCGCCAAGAAGCAGAGAATCAGAAAGCAGCCCTTGCGACCATTGGTACTTTAATTATCAAAAAGGCAGTGGGTGAAAATGAATCGATCTTTGGTAGTGTCACCGATCGCGAAGTAGCTCAGTTAATCTTGGCAAAATCTACTTTAGATGTCGATCGCCGTGAAATTACGGTTCCAGATATCAAGCAAGTTGGTACCTATGATGTGGAAATTAAGCTTCATGCTGAAGTTACGGCTACGATCAAAATTCAAGTTGTGCCTGAATAAGTAATTTTAGGGATCTCAGCCGCTAGGTTTTTCGACAAAATCCGAAGGGGCAATATCTTCTAGAAATTCTCGAAATGCGCGGCGATCGGCTTCATCTGCGGCTTGATCTACGGGAATAGATGCTTCTACGACCACTTCTTCCATGACCCAAATCGGACAGCCTGCTCTTAGGGCGATCGCGATCGCATCACTAGGGCGGGCATCTATTTCTTTTTTAACTTCACCGACTTTAATCGTCAAGACGGCATAAAAAGTACTATTTTTGAGGGAATGGATCACGACTCGTTCTAGTTTTACAGCCAATGCCCCAAACATACTTATAAATAAATCATGGGTCATGGGACGAACTGCCGACTTGGGATCTAGAGCCATGACGATCGCTTTTGCCTCAGATTCGCCAATCCAAATTGGTAGCGCGCGGCGCTGAGTGCCATCTCGAAGTAAAACAATGGGATTATGACTGACTGCATCAACAGCAATTCCTGCTACTTTCATTTCAATCATCGCGGACAAGCCTCTCGAACTACTTGAATCTCAGTGATAATTATACTTCCAATCTAATATGCAAAGACACAAACACTCAAAGATCTAGATACTCTCTAGATACTCCAAAGTGCTAAACAGGAATAGCAATCAAAATGCTTTGCCTTCTACTAAAAGCTGAGTAAACTGTTCCGCAGGCAGGGGCGGGCTAAATAAATAGCCTTGAATTAATTCGCAGTGATGTTGCTGGAGAAAATTAAGCTGTTCTACTGTTTCTACCCCTTCGGCGACTACGTTTAG
>CAZLKI010000032.1:0-4904 GCA_964560035.1 uncultured Synechococcus sp. | reverse complement strand
TAATTTCTAACTCCACTTGGCTGTAGGGAATATCAGCAGATTTAATCGCCCGCTTAATCATTTCCACGAGACAATCTTGCTTAAAACTGTAGGTAGAAAGATTGACTGCCACGTACATCTCTAACTTTTCTGGAAACTGTGCCTTGATTAAAGGGTTCCAAATTTTTAACTGTTTACAAGCCTGTTCGAGTACCCATTCGGTAATTGGGGTAATCATGCCTGTAGTTTTAGCAAGGGTAATAAATTTATCGGGTGAAACAATACCTAAATCTGGATGTTGCCAGCGAATTAAAGCTTCGGCTCCGATAATTTGTTTAGTGGTAATATTCACAACTGGTTGATAGTAAAGTCGAAACTCTTTGCGCTCTAGGGCGCGGCGGAGGCTATTCTCGATCGCCATTTGTTCGGACAGTTTTATACTTAAATCCGAACTATAAAATTTGTAGTTGTTTCTACCTTGAGATTTAGCGGCATAAAGAGACATATCCGCATTTTTAATCAAAGTCACAGCCTCAAGATGATCCTCTGGATAAATCGTCACGCCCAAACAAGCAGTAACAAAGATTTCATGCCCAAAAATGCTGTAGGGCTTGGAGATCACCTCTAAAATTTTCTGGACTGATTGCTTTAGAGTTTCGGGATGGTTTATAAGGATTAGTCCAAACCGATCGCCCTGCATTCGAGCTAGAGGATCGCAAGGGGCAGCATATCGACGTAAGCGTTCGGCAATAGATTTAAATAAAATATCGCCAATTTTGTGTCCCAATGAGTTATTAATAATATTAAAGTCATCTATGTCAACTAGAACTACAGCGATCGAGTAATTATGGGATTCAGCGTAAAGAATTGACTCTTGTAAATGTTGATAAAATGAAATTCGATTGGGTAGGTTTGTTAAGGGATCGTTGCTAGTTTTTAATTCTTGGATTTTATGCTCGTGTTTGGTAATTGCTTGGCAGATGGCAAAATCATACTGAGATTCTAAAGCTTGAATTTTTTTTAACTGGGCGGCGATCGCTTTTAATAATTCTGAAGTAGTGAAGGGTTTTGTTAGATAATCATTAGCCCCAAGTTCCATCCCATATCTCATATCACCGCGATCGGCTTTGGCAGTCAGAAAGATAAAAGGAGTGGTAGAAGTAGGTGTAAAATTTTGCAAAGCTTCTAACGTCCCGTAGCCATTGAGTTCTGGCATCATGACATCACAAATAATCAAGTCGGGTAAATATTGCTTGGCAACCTGCACGCCGATCGCCCCATTTTCGGCACCTTTAGCTTCAAATCCCTCTAGGCACAGAGTTTCAATAATCTCCTCCAGCAAGGATTCTGTATCTTCAATTACTAAAATTTTGATCATTTGCTTCTAGAAATTTTACTTTTAAATTTTATTTCTTAATTTTATTTCTTAAAAATTTAGGTGAAAAATCTAGTTAAAAAATCATTAATAGGGAATAGTGATAGTAATGGTTGTGCCAATATTGACTTGGCTATCCACTCTAATTTTACCCCCGTGCAGTTCGACCGATGCCTTGGCGATCGCCAGCCCCAGCCCAGTTCCTGGAATATTACCAACATTGGGGGCGCGATGGAAAGATTCAAATATTCTAGGCTGATCTTCGGTCGGAATCCCAATACCGCGATCGGCAAATTCTAGAGTAAAACTAATGGCATCATACCGTAATTTCACCATAATCTCTTTGGGGCTATCAGCCGAGTATTTAATTCCATTTGATAGCAGATTAATTATGACTTGGCGGAGCAGTTTAGGATCGACAAGAATATTTGACGGTTTATGTTCCAGTTGGTTTTGATTAGAGTAGTTTTGAACGCTAAATTTAATCTGATCTGCAGAATTATTTGCTGAGTTAATTGAATTAGGATTAACTGAATTAGGATTGATTGAATTAATAGATGATTTAAACTCTTCTATAACTTCTTGGCAAAACTTCTCTAAATCTAATGCTACGAGATTAATTTGGAGCTTACCTAATTCGATTCTGCCAATAGTCAACACATCCTCTAGCAACTCAGTCATATTTTTGACCTCTAGTTGGATCTTATCCAGCTTTTCTACCCGTTTTTGATCGCTAAGTTTGTGATTATAGTGCTTTAGTAAATCGCTCGAAGCTTGAATAATTGCCAAAGGCGTACGAAATTCGTGGGATGCCATTGAGACAAAACGCGACTTCATTTCACCTAATTCTTTTTCCTTTACCAATGCCTCTTGCAGTTTGGAAGTACGCTCTTCGACTTGTCTTTCTAGATCGGTATTTAGAATCTGGACTTCTTGCAAGAGTTCTGCCTGTCTGATTCCGATCGCCACTTGTTCGGCTAATCCCACCAGCAAAATAATTTCATCATTTGTCCAGATCCTAATATCGTTACATTGATGAGCAATTAACAATCCCCAAACCATATCGGAATAGGTAATTGGAACGACAAGATTGGCTTTTACTTGAAATCTTTTTAGGAATTCCGCGTGACAGGCATCATGGTGAGGTTCATCTACATCATTAATCACCATGACCCTACCTTGGGGATATTGGAGCAGATAGTTTTTACTAAAGCAATCATCATTTACTTCTTTGTCAAGGGTACCCAAGCATTGATTGAGAACGGATTCAACTACGATTTTACCTTCGGTTTCATCTTGAAATTGATAGATCAATACCCGATCGCTTTGTAAAACTTCTCTAACTTCGTTTACGGTATTTTGGAGAATTTCGGTTAAATTTATCGATTTTCTAATTCTTAAGGCGATCGCTTCGGTTAATCTTTCCCGTTCGGCAGTTTGGCTGAGTTTCTCTTCTGCTTGCTTACGTTCGGTAATATCGCGATAAGCACTTAAATACATAATTTTGTCGCGATGGCAAACCACAGATGTACAAACCAAAACATTTTTGATCGCACCAGATTTTGTCTGAATTTTTACCTCAGATTCTACGGGCGTATGCGATTGTCTCAGGTGTTGGATTCGATCTGCGGCTAATTGTCGATCGTGGGGATGAATGAGATTGACAAAACTAGGGCTAGAATTTGCTTCGGCGATCGAATAACCCGTGAGATTTTCCATCTCTTGATTGAAGATTATGAATTTCCCTTGTTCGTCACTAAAGGTAATTCCTTCTTTAACTGCGGTTAAAACGGTTCGTAATACTTCTTCGCTTTCTTGCCTTTCTTTTTCGCCCAAAAATCTGGAAGTAATATCGTTTTGAATACCGATAAAATTAGTTAACTCTCCCGACTCGTTATAAACAGGGGAAATCCAAAGCTCTACCCAAAATAGAGTTCCATCTTTACGATAGTTGCGTAAGATTGTATAACAGGCTTGACCTTTTTGGAGTGCGGTGCGAATGGTGTTTAGTCCTTCTTGACCGCGATCGCCTCCTTGTAAAAACCGACAATTTCTACCCACTACTTCCTGTGCTTTATAACCTGTAATTCTTTCAAAGCTGGGATTTACATAAATAATGGGATTATCGGGCTGCTTGGTATCGACAATCAAAATTCCATTACTACTAGCCGCCAATGCCCGCTCTCTCAAGCGCAAAGATTCTTCAGCTAACTTCCGCACGCTAATATCCTTCAAACTGGCAACAATATAGACGATCTCATCTTCACCTTGAGTTTCGGAAACTCGCATTTCGGCTGGAGTAGATTGCCCGTCTCGCCGTAAAATATCAACTTCAGTGCGTTCTCCCGTAACAATCGGCAATCCAAATTGTTCTCCTTCTAGTTCTTTTGCTTCGCGATTAAATAAGATCTCGGCGGCATGATTGACAAACCTGACTACTCCTTCACGATCCACCACTATTACAGCATCGGAGTCGCCATTTACGAGACAATCAAATATATCTCGGTTTAATTGTGCCAATCTTTTATGGCTTAGATCGTGAATAGTGCCAATAATTTTCTCAACCGTACCTTCGGGATTGCCATCAAGAATAATAACTGGCGATAAATGAATGGCGATCGCTACAGTTTTATGAGCTTGTGGAGATTGCGGAAATTTTAAAATCTCTTCATATTTAACTTTTTGCCTTAGATTTACCGCGCGATCGCAATGATCGATCAATCTCTGTGCCGATTCTAAAGGTAATACTTGATAGGGTTCCAGTCCAGTTAGATCTTTGACATTTAATATTTGCCGACAATTTGCATTGGCTACAAGGAAGTGCAATTTGGATTGAGGCTGTAACTGTAATTGCGGCGATCGGGCTATTACAAATACTCCATAATCGATATGTTCTAGAAGTTCTTCCACTGGTTTAACCTCTGACTTTAAGCTCTGATTTTTGAGACTTTATTTTTGAGACTTGATTAAGCCCATTAACCTAGCCTAATCTCTGATATCTTAACTCTCTTCTCAAAATTGGCGGTTACATCTAAAAAAATGAGCAGGACTTAAGTCGTCGGTATAGTTACCAAAGCTATAACATCACTTATCTTTGCAGAATAGGAAAAGGAGTTTTTTCATAAATAACGCGATCGCTTAAACCCCCATTTAAGATATTAGCTGGAACTACACTACCAATCTGTATTAACTTGCTTCACTATTTTTCTTTTTACTGCTTTGAGATTCCTTTAGGATTTTACAGCTTTGGGTACTTTCTTTCCCGAAAATTGCCTAATTTAAACGGAGCGATCGGGTCGGTAGTAGGGTGAAGCTTAATGACAGCAGATAATCTTTACGGAACTGGTAGGTGTCGATAATCTTGTCGATATGCCCTGGCTGTTGTTGTTCCTGCGCTTTCTCTAAAAAAAAATCGCAACTTTGGAACCTACTTGTTGCCTCATCTGGTTACGAATCGAAATTTCTATACCTGCTAACCTCGGTAATTTCTCTGGATTCAACAAAGCTAAGGGCAGAATGCTTGGCAATGTCAATTAGTTTCCTCCGCTCA
>CAZLKI010000031.1:0-16457 GCA_964560035.1 uncultured Synechococcus sp. | reverse complement strand
CGGGTAAAAGATGGCGATCGAGCATAGCTCCGATGATTTTATTCGGAAGTGATGTGTTTACTCCGATCCAAATCCCATTTACATTAATCATTTCCCATGTATATTTGAGCTTACGCTTAGGATCGGCAGATTGAGATATATAAACTTGGCTCCCTACGGTAGATATACTTGTCATGGATCCAGTGTTAGGACAGTGGGCGATAACTAGCTCTCCAGTTTCAAGCTCAATATCGGCAAAAAATCGTTTGTAGCGTTTGACAAGGGTTCCTGCAATTAATGGAGGATAGGTATGAACGAGAATAGATTTACTGGGCATAGATAACTAGATAGATAACTAAAAGAAAATAGGTTTAAAAAATAGGTTTAAATAGATGCTTGTACTTTTTGCCAATCGAGCAGATAGGTTAGTAAGTCTTGTTCGCTAATTTTTTCTTTAGGCGGATCTAAGAGATGTTCTAATTCTGTTTTTGGTCGCCCTGTTTGTTGCACCCAAGCAGCGATCGTAGTTTCTCGATCTTCATTCCTGATTCCTAATTTTTGTTGAAGTTTGGTTTGTTCGGCTTTAGCGATCGCTTTCCAGACGAATTCAGTTCTCTGTGCCTTTTGCAATACCGATGAAAGTGCTTCTATATATGCCTGACTGTTATTTATGGATGGTGATTCCGTGGCGATCGCTGCCCCAAACCGCCGATTTTGAGCGATAATCAACACAATTAATACTACTAACGCCTGTACTGCCCCTGCAAATAATGGGGTTTTCATTAAATATTCGATCCAATTGCGATCGCCTGTGGTAGTTTCGGTATCTGGATCTTTATAGCCGTGAATGTATTCATCGATATAAATTGGAGACTTAAGCTCAGTAACTAGGTTTGCTAAAAACTTAAAGTTTCCCGATTCATTTTGATAGGCATTTGCGGCTAAATAGGCAGTAGTAGAAGAGATTAGAGTTCCCTTTTTATCCGTTTTAGTCTGCCAGACGATGCCACCAAATTCATCACTTAGAAGTTTTGTCAGTTTGGGAATATCATCGGAATTAGGGGTATTTTGAGAACCTCTATAGGAACCTTGACCAATATTTTGAGCAGTATTTAGATAACTCAAATATTTTAAAGAATAACCGAAAGCTAGTTCTTCATCAGGGCGAGATGGAACGATATACTCTCGGCGGCGGGTCGTGTCAATTTTGACTTTACCTGCCTCACTAGAAATTATCGAACTAAACGGTGCCTCAGTGGTTTGAGCATTTACGCCAAGGAGAATTAAATGATTTCCGCGCTCGATCCATTTCTCCTCTGCATCATCAATGGTATATCGATCTGGGTGAACTCGAATCAGAGTAATTGGGGATTTTAGACCTTGACTTAATTTTAAAAAAGGTTTTTGCCAACGCTGAATCTTAATTCCTCGAGCAGCCGTCTGTTCCATATAGGCATACCACGCTGCATAGCCACTGGGCTCGCGGTTGTAAGTCGAGCCTTCGGAAACTTTACTGCGACTGGGTGGAACGATCAGAGTTAATAAAATCATCACCGCGATCGCAATTCCAGCCATCCACTTTTTAGGCGATATTTTCTTCATGTCCCATCCGTATCCGCTTGGTTAATTGCACTATAAGCATCTTGACAGGTATGAAAAATCTCACTGGAGATCGGGCGATCGCTAAAACATAATTGCTCGTGAGTGTTAAGTAAAACTTGATAAGCGGGTGATTGCGAAAGCTTTACGACTAGATGCCGATATTCACCATCAGTGCGACTATATTGCTGGGGTATAAGCTGGCGATCGCTCAAAGATTGCAACATTCCCATATAAAGTGCTCGACAAGCTTCGGTGTAGTTACCTTCGAGTTGAAATTTTCTAGCTTTTTTTAACCACCGATCGACTGAATATACGGGTATAGCTTCTGAATTGTCTCTTAAACGGCTGCCATTGATGCCACGGCGGGACTGGAATGCAAGATAGTAAGATTGGATTAATCGATATAGTAAAAGCATTAACCAAATTACAGTTAGACCGAAAATAATCCAAGCTATCCAAATTATTAATGAATTTAGCCAGTCTGGTAAGCTTTTACCTGAATCGTATACTTTTTTAGTGGCATTCATGAAGTTATGCTCAAACCACTCTGATACTTGTTGTTGGAATAATTGGATCTGCCAACCTATGCTTGTAGTCTCAGAATTATTTGCTGCCATTAAGTTTTTATTTTTATCCTAAACTTTTACTCTAAATTTTTACTCCATATTTCAAAACTATTATTTGATAGCTACATTGGCATTAGGCGGGGATTTCGGCATAATTAAAGCAAGACAACCAACCCCAAAATTCCAAACACGTCTTAGAAATTTACTCATAATCATTGGAGCGGCGATCGCCCAGATATTAATACTCAGGCAGACAATTCCCAAACTCAGCAAGATAAATGTCGGAGCCATTACTACTCCTGCTAAAAACCAAGTAAAGACGTGCAGGATTATGGCGATCGCATAAACTACCGACATCGTAATAATCGGAGTAATATAAATTTTTGGACGCGCTAGATTTGAAACTTGACCTGAAACTTGACCTAAAATAAGAGGCGATTCCCTTCGATCTGCGTCCCGCCGTCTACCCACGAAAATCATAGTTTGCAGAGTAGCAATCATGTTTGCAGGCACGAGAAAGCCACAGATAGCGAGGCAGTTATTTCGGGAAAACTCAAACAAAGAATTAGAATTCTCAAATAAAAAATTAAGGTCAAGCATTAGCTTTAAGAAATTTCATGTGTTCTATATTAGCTTAATTACTGACCCTAAAATCTGATGTTAGTACTACTTATTAATCCGATCTGAATCCGACCTGAGAACTTTGCTTATTCTGCGTATGCCTCCATTGGTTGACAAGAACAGATAAAATTGCGATCGCCAAAGGCATTATCAACCCGACCGACAGTAGCCCAGAATTTATGCTCTTTTGTCCAAGGGGCAGGATAGGCAGCCAGCGATCGCGAGTAGGGATGATTCCATTCATCTTTGAGTAAGAATTGAGCGGTGTGCGGAGCATTTTTGAGAGGATTATCTAACTTATCCATTTCTCCAGATTCGATCTTAGCAATTTCGGCGCGGATCGAAATCATGGCATCACAAAAGCGATCGAGTTCCTGCTTAGATTCACTTTCTGTAGGCTCGACCATCATCGTTCCCGCTACGGGCCAACTGACTGTGGGAGCGTGATAGCCATAATCCATCAGACGTTTGGCAATATCATCGACTTCAATCCCGACCGAGGTTTTAAGACTGCGTAAATCTAAAATACACTCGTGAGCAACCAATCCGTTTTCACCTTTATACAAAATTGGATAGGAAGATTCCAAGCGTTTGGCGATGTAATTAGCATTGAGAATTGCAACTTCGGTTGCGAGTTTTAAGCCTTTTGCTCCCATCAAAGCAATATATACCCAAGAGATCGTCAGAATGCTAGCACTTCCCCACGGTGCTGCTGAAACTGCGCCCACATTGGGTTTGGAGGATTCGATATGGCTGGCAAATGTAGTATCGGGTAAAAAAGGCACTAAATGCGACATTACGCCAATAGGTCCGATCCCCGGTCCACCGCCACCGTGGGGAATACAGAAGGTTTTGTGCAAGTTCAAATGGCAGACATCGGCACCAAAATCGCCCGGACGACAGAGCGCAACCTGTGCGTTCATATTCGCCCCATCCATATATACCTGACCGCCAAAATTGTGAGTGATATCGCAAATCTCTTTAATCGATGCCTCAAATACGCCGTGAGTAGAAGGATAAGTTACCATTAACGCTGCGAGTTCGTGTTGGTGCTTTTCGGCTTTGGTGCGTAAATCTGCTAAATCCACATTACCATTGCCATCGCAGGCGATCGCCACTACTTTCATTCCTGCCATAACTGCACTAGCGGGATTAGTTCCATGAGCAGATTGGGGAATTAAGCAAATTCGGCGATGATGTTCTCCTCTGTAGTCATGATAGGCACGAATTACCAGTAAACCCGTATATTCGCCTTGAGAGCCAGCATTGGGTTGAAGCGAGATCCCGGCAAAGCCTGTAATTTCGGCTAACCATGTTTCTAGTTGTTGAAATAAAACTTGATAGCCTTTAGTTTGAGTGGTAGGCGCAAAGGGATGAATCTGTCCAAACTCTGCCCAAGTGACGGGGAGCATCTCTGAAGTAGCATTGAGCTTCATGGTGCAAGAGCCGAGGGGAATCATACTGGTCGTGAGGGATAAATCCTTGGCTTGAAGGCGATGGATATATCTTAGGAGTTCGGTTTCGGTGTGATATTGATTAAAGACTGGATGGGTGAGATAGGTGGTAGTACGTTTGAATGTTCCTAACTTGTCATCTAATTCATCATTTAATTCATCATTGAGAAGACTATGAATATCAAATTTTTTGCTCTGATCGGAACTAAGACTAAAAATCTCTAGAATATTGATTAAATCTTGCTTAGAGGTGGTTTCATCTAAAGAAATACCAATAGTGGATTGATTAATTTGACGCAGATTGATTTGCTTTTCTTCTGCGATCCGAATTAGTTCAGTGGTATTTTCTACATTAATTCTTAGAGTGTCAAAAAAGTAAGGGTTTACAATTTTGTATCCCAGCTTCTCTAATCCCTTTGCTAAAATTTTCGTGAGATTGTGGGTGCGATCGCCGATCTTTTTTAAGCCTGCCGCACCATGATAAACCGCATACATTCCTGCCATCACTGCTAATAAAACTTGGGCAGTACAGATATTACTGGTAGCTTTATCGCGGCGAATATGTTGTTCGCGGGTTTGGAGAGCCAATCTCAAAGCAGTATTTCCATGTACATCTTTAGAAATCCCTACTACTCGTCCCGGAATCTGACGCTTGAAAGCCTCTCTAGTGGCAAAAAATGCGGCATGAGGTCCACCAAAACCTAAAGGCACGCCAAATCTTTGGGAATTTCCCACAACTACATCCGCACCAAACTCGCCTGGTGGTTTCAGGACTGTAAGTGATAAAAGATCGGTAGCGGCGATCGCTAATCCGCCAGCATTATGAACTTTTTCAATGAATTCTGAGTAATCATAAATGGTGCCATCGGTGGCAGGATATTGGAGCAAAGCCCCGAATAATGAAGCATCAAAATTAAAATTCTCATGGTTGCCAATCACTACTTCAATCCCTAATGCCTGCGCGCGAGTTTGAACAACAGCGATAGTTTGAGGATGACACGCCTCGGATATAAAGAATTTTACGCAGTTATGATTTTTATGCAGCCCGTAGATCGTACTCATAGCTTCGGCGGCGGCTGTACCTTCATCTAATAATGAAGCATTGGCAATTTCCATTCCTGTTAGATCGATAATCATGGTTTGGAAGTTGAGCAAAGCTTCAAGTCTGCCTTGGGCAATTTCGGCTTGGTAGGGAGTGTACTGGGTATACCAGCCCGGATTTTCGAGAATATTACGTTGGATTACTGGAGGTGTAATGCAGTTGGCGTAGCCCATACCGATAAAAGAGCGAAACACTTGGTTTTGGGAGGCGATCGCTTTTAAGTCTTGTAGTAGTTCGTACTCACCTTTAGGGTCGGGTAAATTTAGTAAGCCCTCGTAACGAATGGCAGTAGGAACCGTTTTACTAATCAAATCCTCTACAGATGCCAGTTCCAAAACTTCGAGCATTTCGCCGATCTCTGTAGAATTAACGCCAATATGTCTGGGAATGAAAGAATCAGTATGTGCAAAAAGATCTGGAGATTGATTTACGGGATTTGCTTCGGTACGCATCCCACAGGGAATCGCTATTTCTGACATATGTAAAATTTTGTTTATTTACTTTGAGTAATCTTAACTTTGAGTAATTATAGCTAATTCTTAAAATCTTGGAACTTATTTGCCTTATCTAATCTAGTAGAGCGTCAATTTTATTTTATGGGATGTAGGGGTTTCACCCCTACGTGGGGGCTTCGCCCCCACACCCCCTAATCCCCAAATATTATTTGACAAACTCTAGGTAAGGTTCAAATATATGTGAAGTCTGTGGTTAATCCAAAAAAAATAAACTAATTCAAACTTCCCCAACCAACTCAGCTTTAAGATTCATACTTTTAGAATCAATCCTGAATGTTTGAATATGTAAGATCGGTAAATGTTAGAGATTCAGCCCGTGGTGGGCATTTATGCAAATTAGATTAGTTTTTAGCCAATTTGTTGACAGAGAATCATGCCAAACCATTGTTGTGAGTCAGTCCAAGTTTTAATAGGCTTTAGCCCTTTGCTATTTAAGTCTTGTTTGAGATGGGAAAGGTCAAATTTCCGCGAAATCTCGGTTAAGATTTTTTCACCTGCTTCTAAATGGATGGATAGATCGAGCGATCGCAAATTTACAGTTTGAGCTACTTGGCTTTGTAAATACATTTCAATCTGGTGCTGATAGTCATTATAAATAGCTTGGTGCTTAAACTTGGCTAGATCGAAATTGCCATCAAATCTATAGTTGAGATGACGTAACATATTGAGGTTAAATTCTGCGGTTATGCCTTGGGCATCATTGTATGCAGGTTCTAAGAGCGTTTTAGATTTGTGTAAATCAATGCCAAGTAAAAAATAATCTCCTGCCTGTAATGCGCCTGTAATTTGCTCGAAAAAGCGATCGCATTCTTGGGGATTGAGATTACCTAACGTACTACCCAAAAATATCAGCATCCGAGTCGATAAATGATGGGGTTTAAAGCTATTAAGGCGTTGCAATGCTAATTCGTAGGTACCTACCAAGCCATGTACTTCTAGACTGGGGTAATCATTTAGTAGATCGAAAGCACTGGTTTCTAAAATTCCCGCACTAATATCAATGGGAATGTAACGTAGGGGATATTTAAGACTTTGATAAGTATCTAGTAAAATTCGAGTTTTAATCGCACTGCCACTACCTAGCTCGACTAATTCACAAGAGCCAGTAATCGTGGCAATTTCTGAGGCATACATTTGTAAAATCGTCCTTTCAGTTCGAGTGGGATAATATTCGGGCAGTTCGCAAATCCGTTCAAATAATTCCGATCCCAAGTCATCATAAAAATATTTTGCAGCTATGGATTTGGGATATTTGGTTAAGTCTCTAATTACATCGCTGTTACTATTATTTGCCTCGTTAGAATCCACAGCATTAATTAGACGTTCGAGAGATAGTCGGCTAGATTCAGCTTGAAGGCGATCGCTATTCATTATTATTTATGATAAAAATTACTATAAAAATTTATTACTGATTAGATTTGCTAATTGACATTACTGGTTAATCCTGAGAATTAACTGAAAGTTAGGATAGAAATAAAATTAAAAATCTAGATTAAATTGTGGACATGAGGCATCGGTGGCAGAAAAATAAACTCAGAAAATTTCTACTTAGATTATTTTACGCATGAGGGCGATCGAAATGTCTACCCAAAATGAGTATCATAATTTGATATTTAGGTCTAATTGCGTGAATTACAAGTTCCTTCAATTGTTGGCTGTTGACCCAATCAATTAAACTTCGATCGACTCTAAACATAGCAGCACGGGCTAATTGATGCAAACTCACAGCTTTAAGGAACAATCGGTAAAAGCTTTAGAGGCTAATCAAATAACAAACTAAGTAAGGATTTTTTGGAGGGCTAAAATCGTTTGCTCGATATCGGAAGGTGTAGTATGCAAGCCTAAAGTTATGCGTAGCGATCCTAGAGCTTGATTGCGATTAAATCCCATTGCTAATAGCGTTGAGCTTGGCACCAAAGTTCCACTACTACAAGCAGAACCCGCACTAATTCCGATTTTAGCCGCATTCATTTCTCTAACAATGCGCCGTCCATCCATAGAGCTATGACAAAAACTGACATGATTGGGCAATCTTAAGCTACCTTGTACGCCAGTGGGAGTGAGGTCGGGAATATCTTTGAGTTCGGTAAAAAGGCGATCGCTCAAAGTTCTCAATCTTATGGACTCGGTGGTAATTTCAGCTTTAGCTATCTCTGCCCCTAGTCCAAACCCAGCGATCGCCGCTACGGATTCTGTTCCCGATCTACGTCCTCGTTCCTGTCCTCCACCTAAAAGTAAAGGCATTAACTCTAGATTTAGATTTGGACGGACATACAAAGCTCCAACTCCTTGCCCACCATAGATTTTATGGCTAGAAATCGACATCAGATCTACGGGTAAAACTTCTAAATCTATCTCTATACGCCCGATCGCTTGCACGGCATCGGTATGGAAAAGCACTTTAGCATTTCGACAAATTTTGCCTAATGTTTGAATCGGTTGGATTGTACCAATTTCATTTTGGGCATAGATTACCGAAACTAAAACTGTATTGGCTTGAATTGCCGCTAGTAAATCTTGAGGGTTTATCAATCCAGATCGATCTACAGGAAGTTCGGTTACAGACCAACCCATTTGTTTGAGGATTTTGACAGGCTGGGCGATCGCTGAATGTTCGACTGCTGAAATAATTAAATGCTGAGGTTCTGAATACTGATGTGTAATTCCCCACAATGCCAGATTATTAGCTTCGGTTCCGCCAGATGTAAAAATTACACCTTCGGGATCGCCATTAATTAAGTCAGCCACCTGCAGCCTAGCCCTCTCGATCGCCATAGTTGAACGCTCACCCCAATTATGTAAACTGGAGGGATTACCCCACTGCTCTTTTAAAACTGAAGTAATCAGATCGATAACTTCAGGTCGGGTTGGAGTAGTTGCAGCATAATCAAGATATATGGACATCTTTAAAGATTTTGCGTGTTAGATGTTTTGTTTGGCAGGCGATCGCTAAATACTTTTACCACCATGTCGGGATCGTTACGTTTGCGTAAGGAACTTTGCACTTCACCTACATAAACAAGTTTGGAAATCCCCTTACTAGGATGCAGGATGATTCTTGCCCTAATTTTTAATTTAGAGCTTGTCCCCAAACTACTGCGACCCGGAGAAAATAAATTAACAGCCGCTTGCTTTAGAGTTGCTTCTAATTGGATTGGGTTAATTTGAGACGGTACGACAATTACCGCTTCTGGACCAGAGCGATCGTAAACCAGCGAGTAAGGGACAGAACCCAAAACCGCCGTTCGCGTAATGGGAGTTATGGATAGCGCGAATAGCCCCGCCGTCAGAACCACTGCAAACGAAGTGATCCCCACCATCCTAAATCTCCAGCCCAGCGATCGCCCAAAAGCTATAGCCGTAACTAGCGTCAGGATCAAAACTAAAATTCCCATGCCTTGGGTTAATGTCCCAAATTGAGCAGGCGTAAGCATTATGTATTATTAACTAAATTAACTTTAAGAAATCGATAGGAATAAAGCCTACAAATTAACCATAAACGCATCAGTCACACCCTGAATATGACCGATTTCATCCAATAGTCCGCTTGGCAAAGGATCGTCAATATTAATCACCATTACTGCTTCACCCCGCACAATCCGCCGACCCACCTGCATACTAGCAATATTCACGTTAAACGTGCCTAATAGCGAACCAATTCTGCCAATAATCCCCGGCATATCGCGATGCAAAGTCAAAAGCATATAGTGAGTGGGCGCAACATTAATTGGGAAATCATTAATACTGGTAATGCGGATTTCACCCTTGCCCAATAACGCTCCCGTCACCGATTGCTGACCGTGACTACCTTTCGCCGTAAGACTGAGCGAACCCGTATAATCTTCGATCGCCCCATCTCTGGTTTCTGTAACTCTAATGCCCCGTTCTTTTGCTTCTAAACTAGCATTCACAAAATTTACGCGCTCTTGCAATGCTTGAGACAATAAACCTTTCAAAGCCGCAACGACAATAGGCTGGCTGTTACTATTGGCAATTTCACCCTGCAAGCGCACATCGAGGCTATCCACCCGTCCACCTGCTAATTGCCCCACGAGATTTCCTAACATTTCCGAAAGTTGCAAGTAAGGTTTGAGTTTTTGCCAGACATCGGCGCGTAGTCCGGGAATATTCACCGCAGCACGGGCGGGTAAACCTAGTAACACATCGCGAATTTGTTCGGCAACGTCGATCGCCACATTAGCCTGAGCTTCTTCGGTCGATGCCCCAAGGTGTGGAGTTAGCACCAAACGATTAGATGGAGCAGTTCTTAAGGGTGAGTCGGCTTCGAGGGGTTCGTTTTCAAACACATCAATTGCCGCCCCAGCGATCGTGCCATTAGTTAAGGCGGCGGCTAAAGCCACTTCATCGATAATTCCACCTCTGGCACAATTAATTATGCGGGCATTGGGCTTCATCATTGCTAGGGTTTCAGCATTGATAATGTGGTGAGTTTCTTTGGTTTTAGGAATGTGCAAAGTTACATAGTCGGACTCACGCAATAAAATTTCTAGCTCGACCAAATTCACACCTAATTGTTCGGCGCGATCGGCTGTAAGGAATGGATCGTATGCCAAGAGTTTCATCCCCATTGCTTTTGCCACGGTTGCTACATGGGAGCCAATTTTGCCTAAACCGACAATGCCAAGGGTTTTTTTGTAAACTTCAACGCCTGTAAAGCTCTTGCGATCCCAGTTTCCAGATTTAAGCGAGGCATTTGCTTCTGGCACAAATCGTGATAATGACATCATCATCGCGATCGCATGTTCAGCCGCCGCAATTGTGTTACCTTCAGGCGAATTTACAACCACAATGCCTTGACGAGTAGCAGTAGGCACATCTACGTTATCAACACCAACGCCTGCCCGACCGATAATTTTGAGATTTTTACCCGCTTCGATCGCCTCTTTAGTCAACTTAGTTCCAGAGCGAATCATAATGGCATCATATTCAGCGATCGCCTGTACCAACTCTTCAGGTGTAAGGTTAGTTCTTATATCAACACTAGCAACCTGTGAAAGGATGTCAATACCAGCTTGGTCAATGGGATCGGAAACAAGAATTTTAGGCATACAAGAATAATGAGCAAATATTGAACAAAAATATTGAGTAGATTTACTTAGATATACACAGAGAAGCAATTTGTATTCTAGTTCTTAATTTGACGCTGTTGTTAATATTTTGGCAAATTGTTTATGAAATCTGCGGGGAAATGTTAGATCGAATTCTCTACCCAATTCACTTGCACATTCACTTATTAGTTACCTAATTAATTTCTAGCTTAATTTGTGGAGAATTTTTAAGTATATTAAGTAGACTTAACCACTCGCGTAAACTCCAATAACATGCCAAATAATATGAATAACCAATTACGTTCCGCTTTAGATCGCCGTAGTGCCTTAAAAATTATTAGCGGTTTGCAAAATTTCGATCCTAAATCTGTGTCCATGATTGTCGAAGCTGCAACTTTGGGGGGTGCTACTTTTGTCGATATTGCTGCCGATCCCAACCTAGTCAGACAAACCAAAGCTCAAACCAATCTACCCGTATGCGTCTCGGCGATCGCTCCCGAAAAACTAGCTGAAGCCGTAAATGCCGGCGCAGATCTAGTTGAAATTGGTAACTATGACAGTTTCTATGCCCAAGGACGAGTATTTTCTAGCTTGGAAGTGATTGCTCTAACTAAAGCCACTAGAAATCTTTTACCCGAAACTTTGCTTTCGGTCACAGTGCCGCACACTCTGCCTTTAGATCTACAAGTTGCCTTAGCTGAAGAGTTAGTAGCTTGTGGGGCAGATATCATTCAAACCGAAGGCGGTACCAGTAGTAATCCCCTCCACAGTGGGATCTTGGGCTTAATCGAAAAAGCTGCTCCCACTCTAGCTGCTGCCTATGCTATTAGCCGTGCCGTATCCGTACCCGTGCTTTGTGCCTCTGGATTGACTGATGTGACAATTCCGATGGCGATCGCCGCAGGAGCTTCGGGCGTAGGTGTTGGTTCTGCTGTGAATCATTTAAGCGATCGAGTTGCCATGATTGCTGTAGTTCGCAGCCTTAGAGAATCTTTGAATGCCTCTTTAGTTTTGAGATAAGCGGTTCTGAGATAATTCTTAAGCATTGAGTTAAAATTTTGTAATTTAGAGTTAGGTAAAATTGGTAATTGAGGCTGAGGAAATTCTTCAGTCTTTTTACTTTTAAACTAACGATCCATCAAGAATCTGTGAAATGACCTTAGTTATATCTTTATCTCCCGAAGAAGCTCTTGGTTATTTGGCTCGGATTCATAGCATTCTAATCGTGCATACACCTCCACCCAAGGCAACTATTCACCCAAAAATCTATATTCATTCCCTTGGATTTCCTGACGATCCACATTTGAGGCGGGGATGTCACGAGATTTTAGAAGAATTTGGATTTACACCCGAAACATTTCCTGCCTTTGCCATTCAAGGTTATGTCCATATTGCCGAAATAATTAAGTACGATCTGCAAAAATTTGAGGGCGATCGCGATGCTCACGGACATCAAGAAAGTTTATTTGCCTATCAAACCAGACTAAATATTTCTGCTCCAGTTTGGGGGCTTAGGTTTACGGATACTTATATTTTTAACAAACCAATCTTAGATGTCCTCCCAATTTTTAGCGATAATGGTGATGGCTTCTGGGAGATAAATCTTTAACATTAAGATGGTTTTAAAAAAAGAGTAAAGCCCTAGTTCGGCACAATAACATGGGATCTATAAAAGGAAATTTATGTCAGCCAGAGATCTATTCCATCAAACCGTAAAAACTGCGCTACAAAAAGAAAGGTGGCAGATAACTCACGCCCCGTATGGAATCCCAGCAGATAGTTTCTAATTACCTACGACACCGTTTTAGAGGAGATCGTCAAATGGATACCATTACCCAATATCGTCAACATATCCAAAATTTCATAATTGAAAAAGCAGATCAGGTTTGGGATAAACGTATTCAAGCCGAAATTATCTTTGACCGCGATCGCGATCAGCTTGTATATGTGGGCTGGCGCAACTCTAAGCGGATGTATGGTGTTGTTCTCCATGTAGATATTATTGACAAAAAAATTTGGATTCAACAGGACGGTACAGAAATTGGGATTGCCAATAAATTAGTAGAGTTAGGCGTTCCCAAAGAAGATATCGTGCTTGCCTTCAATCCGCCAGACTTACGAAAATATACAGATTTTGCTGTTTGTTAAAACTATTAATTGAATATTCCTTTAAGTGGAGAAAGAACATGACAGCTATATTAATCAAGCAAACTCATACTTTTGATGAATATCTAGCGATGGAAGAAGTCGCCTCCGAAAAACACGAGTATAAAAACGGAGAAATTGTAAGGATGACAGGAGGAACAACAGACCATAATTAAGATTGCCTTGAATTTTGCCGCCAACTTAAAATTTGCACTTAAAAAGCAAAACTATAATGTATTTATCGGTAACGTTAAGCTCTGGATTCCTGCATACCTAGAGGCAACATATCCAGATGTGATGCTGATTGAAGGTGAACCAAATTATTACAGCACGGGAAAAACAACTGTAATGAATCCAGCTTTGATTGTTGAAGTTTTATCAAAATCAAGTCAAAATTACGATCGAGGCGAAAAATTTTATTATTATCGTTCAATTCCAGAACTCAGAGAATATATTTTAATTAGTGAATATCAATTCTATATAATGCAGCTTAACAGAACAACGCAAGGTCAATGGATATTGTCAGAATTTAGAAACGATCGCTCGGAATTATCTTTGCAAACAGTAAAATTTGATATTTCGTTTGAAGAAATTTATGAAAATGTCAACTTTGCTTAACCAGATAAATTAAGATTTAGTAATATGAGTAAGCAAGGACAGTTAAAGGTTATAGCGTTTTTTATAGTTGGGGCGATCGCCTTCAGTATCAATACCAACTTAGACATCAATCCATATTTTCAATTTTATTTAACCTTATTAGAAGCTCAAGGCGGTATTTTTTTGGTAGTCTATCTTATGGGGAGACTGGGTAAAAGATTCAAAAGTTAGTTGATTACTTAAAGAAAAACCAATAAATACAAACTAAAAGCATCAATGAAAGAAAAAGTCGTTGCAATTCTTCTCTGTTTCTTCTTAGGTGGATTTGGCATCCACAAGTTTTATCTAGGGCAAACTGGTTATGGCATAGTCTATCTATTATTTTGTTGGACGTTGATTCCGGGGATAGTCGCCTTTTTTGAATTGTTAATGCTGGCTTTTATGTCCGATGCCGAATTTAATCGTCAGTTTAACTCTGGTTCGATCTCCACCTCTTCTACTGGATCGATCAAAGATGCCACCGAATCGTTAGGAGAACTAAAAAAACTGTACGATCAAGGTATTATTACCGCCGAAGAATATGAAGAGAAGCGGAAAAAAGTTCTTAAAAATATCTAAATCTTTAATTTTCTAACTGTTTCAATAGGTTTTTAATAGGTAACTCTTATGTCTCAGCTCTCTTGGTTTAATCAAACACCTACATGGGTTAAGGTAGCTTTGTTGCCTATAGTTGGAGGTGGGGCGATCGCCTATGCGGGTTATGTTGTCAGAAATAATACTTGGATCGGGATCGGCATTAGCTTTATTTTAGTCTCGGCGATCGCTACCTTTTTACCATCCAGACTTGAGATGGTGGTGTTTGGATCGATGTATTTAGGGCAGATAGTTACAGCATTTATGTTCAAGCAGGAGTATCTAGCTAAAACCTATCCTCGTCATTTACCATTACCTGATGATGTCAAACTATTTCAGTCAGTGGCAGCAGGACGACCTAAAGTTGAGATTAATACTTGCTCTAAAGACGACCTAGTTAACCGTTTGGGTGTGGCAATTATCTATGCTAATGACGTGATGGCTTTGCGCGAAGAAGGATTTATGTTTACCCATGCTGAAGAGTTAACCGAAATTTTAGGAATTCCCATAGCAACTGTAGAGCGCATATCGCCTTTTATCACTTTTAGCTATTACCAAGAACAGGAATATTCATGGAAACGAATTAATCATCTCAAAGTTGAAGATTTAGTAGATTTAGGTATAGAAATTAAAGTAGCAGTGGCGATCGCCCAAGAACGCGAACTAAACGGAGAATATAAATCTTTGATAGATATAAAAAAACGCACGGGTATTCCCTTCAATTCCTACCGACAATTGTGTTGAATTAATTAGTCTTAATTGTTTCAGTATATTAATCATATTGGGTAAAGAGTGCTTAGATAGTTTTAAGTTAAATAGTTCAGTAAACTCCTATAAATTAACATTAAATTAAATTAATATAAGTCCTTGCTAGTCAATTTATCTTTCTTGTCACCACAGCCTTCTGGAATAAGCGTTTACGCAAAAAATCTTTGTGCTCATTTAAGTAGTTCGCTCGATTCAACTTTACTTATCTCCCAGAGCGAATTAGATTCATTTCCTAAACATGCGGTCGATCGCTTTAAACATCACATTATTTCAGAAAAAATGACCCCCGTTTATAGGACAAAAGGACATCTCCACCGCTTAGCTTGGACTCAATGGCAACTGCCAAATATCTATCATCATCTCAAATCCGATCTTCTATTTTCACCCATTGCCGAGGCTCCCATAAATACTAAATGTCGTTATATAGTTACGATCCACGATACTATTCCTTTGAGGTTTCCAAGCTTCTCTTCGTCCTTGACTCATTATTATCGGTTTTGGGTACCTTTAGTCTTAAATCAAGCCGAGCATATTATTTGCAATTCCCAAGCTACAGCAAGAGATATCAGTAGTTTTTTTAAGATTCCTGCCGCTAAAATTACTCCTATCCTTTTGGCTTACGACCATCTGCATTTTTATCCACTAGAAGAAGATCGAGACCGCTTAAATCAACCTCCTTATTTTCTCTATGTGGGTCGGCACGATCGCTATAAAAATCTGCATCGGTTAATATCGGCTTTTAGTATTTTTCAAAATCAAATCCCGAACCGTCAAGATTATCAGCTTTGGATTGCAGGTATTAGCGATCGCCGTTACACTCCGCATTTACAAGCACAGGTTCGAGAACTAGAGATATCGCATTTAGTAAAGTTCTTAGATTATGTTACTTACAACGAACTTCCCAATTTAATCCGAGGTGCGATCGCCCTAGTTTTTCCGAGCCTATGGGAAGGATTTGGACTGCCAGTTTTAGAGGCAATGGCTTGTGGTACGCCTGTGATTAGTTCTAACTTATCTTCTTTGCCCGAAGTGATTGGAGATGCAGGAATCTCGATCGATCCTTATAATGTAAAAGCGATCGCCGATGCTATGCAAGCCGTTGAAGAGTCAGCTAATTTGCGATCGGAACTCAAACAACTAGGATTATTAAGAGCAAAAAAATTTCGATGGCAAGCCACAGCCCAACTAACCACCGAAGTTTTATCCAAATTTATCTAAACCTAACTAACTCTTAATTTTCTCTAATCTTTCCCTGATCTCTCTAAGACCCCACAATTTGGAAATTAGTAGCACCGGTTGGGATAAAAGTTTGAAGCGTAGGCGTGATTCCATTCATCAACCAAATCGCATTTTGTCCAGTAACTTGATCGCGGAATAGAATATCAGCCTTTCCATCACCGTTATAG
>CAZLKI010000030.1:14842-16627 GCA_964560035.1 uncultured Synechococcus sp. | reverse complement strand
GCGATCGCTTGGGTCGGTCGATTGCTTTTGGCTTGGGTTGTAGGCGTATGGGGGCTTAAAGATCCTTCTGCATCCAAGTTTTTATGGCTAGTGCCCGTGCGAGATCTCCTCAGCTTTGGGATTTGGGTTTATAGCTGGTTTAGCAACAGTATGAACTGGCGGGGTCAAAAATTAAAACTTTCAAACGAGGGTAAATTGATCTTTGACGATCTTTGACGATCTTTGACGACATTTGCCATTGGCAATAACTATCTTATTCAATACTTCGTAGATTCAGATTAATTAGCCGAGCATTGATATCGATCCAAAAAATTTTTAATTAAGGGATCTTGCAAAGCTTTTTCGCTTAGTGTGATTTGGCATGGAGAATTTTTAGATTTAGGCGATCGCCGATCGGGTTCAGTATTTTCGTTTTTACTTTCCGCAATTTTTATGGCATTTATTTTGGGTTTTGAGCGGCTAAGTAGGACATTAGCTTTAACTTTTTTGCTAAAAACTCTTTCTTTAATTTCTACCTTTTTCGGTTGTAACTGTGCAGATAATACAGACTTTTTCTTGGTATTTTGGGCGGAGATCTCTTTTAAGTTTTTAGTTAAGGTTTTGGTTTGAGTAACAAAAATTTTGGGAGCATAAATTACCGTAGCGAAGACGATCGCCAAGATAGTTAAGAAAAACACAGTGGCACTTCTACTTGACATACTTTGTGGAAATTATTTTAGAAATCACTTTTAGGCATTATTAATTCAAAAAATTTTACTCTAGGGTTCGACCTTGGGTGGAGTTACCCCATCTACCACGGGAAAATTGGGATTAATCAGATCGATGTGCGTAAATTTTAAGTTAGGGGTGCTTTTAGGTAGCGATCGCAGCCGATCTAACATTTGAATTTGTTTTTCCATTTTGCTGTAAGTATAGTTACCACAATAAACCAAGCCTAAGTCTGTAGTCAGGATCAAGTTGCTAGGAATCCTAAAATCAAGCTTAGAAATTTTTACGGAGCTGCGGCTAATTTGAGTGTAAAGCTTTTTCCAGACTTGCAAAACATTAGCATTGGTGCCAATAACTAGAATATCGGGCTTTTTGATATTAGTAGGATAACTTTTGGCTGAAATCCATATACCTTTAGCATCTATAAAGCCTGCCTGCCCGTTAAATGTAGCTGTAGCAACTGGCTGACGCTCTTGGACTATAACTGTGACCTTAATTGGAAAAAGCGATCGCTTAACTACAACATCATAAACAGGAGCTTTTTTTTCTAATTGAGAGGCGATCGCCTGCGCTTGCATTCTATAAATATACTGAGGATAGTCAATATCGATTTTTTGTTTTAGTTCGGTTGCAGACAGCAATCTAGTTCCTTTAATCTCGATTTGATTTGGAGTAGTCAAATTCCAAAATGGTAACGAAACCACCCATACTCCCACCCCTAAGATTCCAGAAGAAACTAAAACTCGCCATCCTATTTTGAGCACAGGAGATTTCTTTTCAAAAAATTCATTACGAAGTTCTTGCTTGCGCTGTTTACGCCGTTTGGCAAACTCTGAAGTATCTTGACGATCGACCATAACCTCTAACCTTATTTTTAGGTTCAATTAGTTCCAGTTAGATGCAATCATACAGATCTAGATAAAGATATAGATTGCCAAATATAGATTTCATATAGATTTCAAAAATCGGATTACAACTAATCTAAAGATCGGCAGACGGGCTACTCCGAAATTGACGTTCTAATTGGGCAACGATTTCTTCACGATTTTTAAGATCGCTATTTTTCTCAATATTTTT
>CAZLKI010000030.1:3069-14742 GCA_964560035.1 uncultured Synechococcus sp. | reverse complement strand
TATTTTTCTCAATATTTTTAAGATTAAAGCGATCGCCAGACAACGATTTAACCTCTGTCCGTTTGAACGAACTTTGATGCTTTAACGATTGCAATACCTTAAAGAAGATCAGTGATGATGCCACTATGAGCAGAACTGATACTACTATATAAATAACAGCGGCTGAAATCATACTCTTACACTCGTTTTGCACTTAATAAAATCTATCTAATTAAAGCACTACTGGAAATGGTTTTTCAAGAATAAATCAATAAATAAATTTTGCATTCTACATTAACTTTTGCAATTACCTAAAATATCTACCTCAATAAAATATTAATTTTTAATAACTAATCAAATAAACTAATCAAATAATAGATAAACGCAATTATGAACTATTACATTTCTCCGCGCTTTCTAGATAAGTTAGCCGTTCACATCACTAAAAACTTTTTAAATCTTCCCAATTTATCCGTTCCTTTAATATTAGGAATTCATGGCAGAAAAGGTGAAGGTAAATCTTTTCAATGCGAATTAGTATTTAAGCTGATGGGAATTGAACCCGTACGAATGTCGGCAGGAGAATTGGAAAGCCCCGATGCAGGCGATCCCGTGCGTTTAATTAGAACTCGCTATCGAGAGGCAGCCGATTTAATTAAAGTGAGAGGTAAAATGTGTGTCTTATTGATTAATGACATCGATGCGGGAGCAGGTAGAGTTGATAGCTCGACCCAATATACGGTGAATACTCAGCTTGTCAATGGCACTTTGATGAATATTGCCGATAATCCGACCGACGTACAATTACCGGGTAGCTATGAAGTCGAACCGATTAAACGAGTTCCAATCTTACTTACAGGTAATGATTTTTCTACACTCTATGCACCTTTATTGCGGGATGGGAGGATGGAAAAATTTTATTGGGAACCCAGCCCCGAAGATCGGATTGGTATTATCACTGGCATATTTAAAGAAGACGGCTTAACCTCAAAAGATTTAGAGACCCTTATTCATGAATTTCCCGCGCAGTCGATTGATTTTTTTGGAGCATTGCGATCGCAAGTTTACGACCGCCAAATTCGTGATTTTATCCATCAAATTGGTTTGAGTAAGGTGTCAACTCATATAGTCAATAATCCCGATCTAACTGTTAAATTTCAGCAAGCTCCCGACTTTGGTCTTCTTACATTGATCGAGCTTGGCAAGCAAATGGTACGCGAACAACAACGTATTCAGTCTATGGGTTTAGCAAGGGAATATACTACGGGGGCAATTCAAGGCTCAATTCAAAAAGGAGCAGATTATATCGATGACAACACTGGTGGATCGGCTCCAATATCCTTTCTTAATTCCAATAATTTATCTACCAATAAATCTCTAAATAATACTTCAAGATCTTTATTAACTGATTCCTCTAATTCCTCATCCGACTCTTTAAGTGATTCTTTAAATATAGAACGATTATTAGAAAGTGGACTGCGACATGGAGGACGCTTGAGCTTAGAAATTGCCTCTCCCCGCGAAAAAGCTCAAAATAGTTGGCACAGTTGGCAATGGCGCAATCAGCCGCATAACGTCACTGAAGCAATGAATGAGATTCAAAAATGCCTTCACGAATATCCCAATTACTTTATTCGCTTGATTGGATACAATCCTAAAACTCAGATTCGGACTCTACAAGAAATCATTATCCGTCCTCAAAAATTACTCAAATAGATACTTTGTCAATTTTTTTTGTCAATTTTAAGATGAATTTAAGGATCGATTTTAATTAGCACCACTGCACAAGCTTTTAACTCTGGTTGAAAAGAACAGGGATCGAGTTCGGGATGAGTGAGATTATTGGCTTCAGCATTATCTGCCCACAGCGATCCCCAGTGCATTGGCGCAAATACAACTCCACGTGCGATCGCCCCCGTAATTAATATAGGGAACCTAGCACTGCCTCTGCGAGATTTGACTTCAACGATTTCATTTTGAGTTAAGTCTAATTTTTCAGCATCTTTGGGATGGATTTCCAGAAAGGGATGGGGATGCATTTGTTGAATTTTTTTGATCCTGCCCGTACGGGTCATGGTGTGCCAATGTCCGTAAACTCTTCCGATAGTAAGCACAAAAGGGTAATTCTCATCGGGTGGCTCGGCTAAACCTTTGGAATGATAGGGCGCGAAGTTAGCTTTACCATTAAGAGTATGAAATTGGAGGTTAGCATAGAGTCTTTTGCTGGCAAAGCGATCGATTGATTCTCTTTCGACATCGGGACAGGGCCATTGTAAAGCTCCTTTTGAGAGTCTCTCATGGGTTACACCCGTTATATCACATGGGCGATCGCGGGTAATAGCAGCGAATTCAGCATAGACTTCAGAAGAATCTTTAAAGTTAAAATGTCCACTAAATCCCAGTCTGCGACCGACTTCTGCAAAAATCTGCCAATCATCTCTGGCTTCGCCCAATGGTTTGTGAAAGGATTCGCATAAAGTAATGCGGCGTTCGGAATTTGTCATCGTACCTGTTTTTTCGCTCCATTGCGTCGCAGGTAAAAGAATGTGGGCAAAGGCAGAGGTTTCGGTCGGATAGTAAGCATCTTGATAGACGGTAAAGGGAGAACTTTTTAGAGCTTTTTTAGTGCGTTCTAAATCGGGAAAGCTAACCGCAGGATTAGTCGCAGCAATCCATAAAAATCCGACCTCATCAGATTCTAAGCCTCTAACTATATCCCAAGCTGTTCTCCCATTATGAGCGGAGATCTGCCCTGCAGGTAAGTGCCAATGCTGTTCTAAATCAGCTCGATGTTGGGGATTTGTGACAAACCGATAGCCAGGGAGAAGATTGCTCAATCCGCCTGCTTCTCTCCCACCCATAGCATTCGGTTGTCCAGTAAGTGAAAATGCTCCAGCGCCAGGTTTACCAATTTGTCCAGTCAAAAGATGTAAATTGATAATAGACTGAACTTTAGCCGTACCTTCCCCAGATTGATTTACACCCATCGACCACATCGATAAAACTCGTTTTGACTCTGCCCAATAGGTAGCAGCCATTTCTAATTGTGCTACGGAGATATTACAGTTTTTGGTAACAACTTCGGGCGGATAATGCTTAATTAGCTCTAGGTATTGCTCGTAGTTATTAGTATGATTTTGAATGAATTCGCGATCGCAATGATCACGACTATGAAGTAGGTAGGCAATGCCATTCAACAAATCGATATCGGTACCGGGACGAATCGCTAGGTGTAAATCCGCAACCTCCGCCGTTTGAGTGCGACGCGGATCGACAACAATTAATTTAACGTGGGGTTCTTGTTTGTGATGTTTGCGAAAGCGATTAAAAATAATAGGATGACATTCGGCGGTATTGCTGCCAATGATAAAAGCGCAATCTGTGATATCTAAATCTTCGTAACAGCACGGAGGTCCATCCGCACCAAAACTTTTTACATAGCCCGATACTGCTGAAGACATACACAGTCGAGAATTGGCATCAAAGTTATTCGTTCCCAAGCAACCTTTAAATAATTTCTGAGCGATATAATAATCTTCAGTTTGAAACTGCCCCGATCCATACATACATAGGGCATCTGCCCCTTGAGTTTTAATTACTTCTTGGATGCGATCGCTAATTGCCGTTAATGCTTCTTCCCAAGTCACCTGAGCGAACTCTCGATCTAAAGAACTTCGCATCATCGGATGAATTAGCCGATCTTTATCAATAGATTCCGCTACCGTTGCCCCTTTAATGCAGACCATACCTTGACTAGATGGATGACTGCGATCGCCTCTAACCTTGACTAGATCGACTAAATGAATGGGTTCTAGAACTTGATCTCGATCTAAGCGCACAACTTCCAATCCACAGCCTACGCCGCAGTAGGGACAAAGAGTTTTAGTTATAGTGGACATATTCTAGTAATCATTGCCCTTGAATTATATGTATTGATTAAACCAGCGAGCGATCGCCAATAAACTCTCTAATTTCGGCAGTGCTAGGTAGACCCGCCATAGGTTCGCTTGGATCGAAAATTTCTCCGTCCGCCAACACAATTGGAGCGAGAGAAGCAGGAGGAATGGGAAGGTCTAAATCCTCTGAGGCACGGCGAAAGGTAATGGGATCGAGCATTTGGTCTAAGACGCGATCGTAATTACTCGGAAAAGGAATCAGATTCCACCTTGCCATTTGTGCCATTACCCACAAGTGTTCGGAACGATTGGGTGAGTTATCGCCTAAGAAAATATTAAAGTCTTTAAGATATAAATTCTCTCCCGACCCCTTGCGATAGGGACTATTGAAACCAGAGCGCACGTAGATCGATTGAGCATTTAGATATGCAGGCTTACAAATAACCTCTAAGACTTCCTCGCGATTTTGTTCGGGCTGAGAATAGACACAAGCTTCTAGTAAAGCTTTCACTAAAGCTAAATGGGTATTAGGATACTGTTTAGCCCATTCTGATTTAACTCCTAAAACCTTCTCAGGGTGACCGCTCCAAATATCTAAATCCGTAGCAATAATATAACCTAACCCTTCATGTACCGCCCTAGAGTTCCAAGGTTCACCTACAGAGAATCCGATGATATTGCTGGATATGAGGTTTGATACCATCTGAGCGGGTGGTATTACGACTACATCCACTTCATCCTCTGGATCTATGCCTCCACTTGCCAACCAATGACGTAATAGTAAATTATGCATCGAAGCAGGATGTACCATGCCAAAGGTCGGGCGGCGTTCTTGAGTTTGCAGGTATTTTCTTAGCCCAGCCAAATCTCTCACTCCTTCATCCCATACTTCCTTAGCAATGGTGATCGCATTACCGTTTCGACTGAGAGTAAGCGATGAAGTTATCGGTGTCGGTTCCTTTTTACCCATACCTAAGGTAATCGCTAAAGGCATTCCCGTTACCATCTGTGCCGCATCTAATCTTCCTTCTCTAATCCCATCGGCGATCGCACCCCAACTCTTCTCCCGAGATAGCGTTACTTCTAAACCATGTTTGGCAAATAGTCCTTTTTCTAATGCCATGACTAAGGGCGCACAATCGGTTAAAGGAATAAAACCAATCGTCAGATTTACCTTTTCGATATTGCCCCGACTTACAACCGCAGCAGTTTGACGTATACTTTTTTGAACTTTATTTTTCTTCTGGACATTCAAAAATTCTACCAGTTCCCCTCTCATCCGATAGTAGCTGGGATTATTGATCACTTCCATCCGAGCGCGTGGACGCGGTAACTCCACATCTAAGATTTGTCCGATATGGGCGGAGGGTCCATTAGTCATCATCACAACGCGATCGCTCAACAGTAAAGCCTCATCGACATCGTGGGTAATCATCACGGCGGAAATCTGATTCTCATTACAAATTTTCATCAGTTGTTCTTGAAGATTGCCACGAGTTAAGGCATCCAACGCACCAAAAGGCTCATCTAGCAGTAAAAGTTTGGGGCGCAAAGCCAAAGCCCGTGCGATTCCTACTCTTTGTTTCATTCCACCTGAAATTTGTCTGGGGTACTTGTCTGCTGCCAGCCGTAAATTCACCAAGTCTATATGGTCTTCAACAATTTGCGATCGCTCTGCTTTGGAAAGCTTATTAAATACGCGATTGACCCCCAAGGCAATATTCTGTTTTACGGTCAGCCACGGCAAAAGCGAATGATTTTGAAATACCACCATGCGATCGGGACCGGGTTCTTTGACTTCTCCCCCTTCCAGGACGATCCCCCCTGATGTTGCCCGATCTAATCCCGCCAAGATGTTCAAGAGCGTAGACTTGCCACAGCCTGAATGTCCGATGATGGAGACGAATTCGCCTCTTTTAATCTCTAAATATACATCACTTAAAGCAATATAACTACCACCGTCAGAAGTGCGAAATGCTTTGCCAACATGGTCGATTTCAATAAACGGGAGTTCGCCAGGTAGAGCGCAACTAGGGTAAGTCATACTATTAAAAAAATAAGTAAAAAGATCAGGTGTAAAAACGATAATTAGCGAGAGTATAAAGCTCTAATGCTCGTCAGTAGCAGACAAGGCAAAACGATTATAAAGGAAGTCTAAAGCATGATTTCTAATCGTAAAAAAGCGAGGATCTTCAGTTATTGCCTCCCGATACCGCGGACGAGCAAAAGGAACATCGACAATCTCACCGATCGTAGCCGCAGGACCATTGGTCATCATCACAATGCGATCGCTCAATAAAATCGCCTCATCAATTTCATGGGTGATCATCAATACCGTGACTTTATGTTCTTGCCAAATTTTCAGCAATTCCTCTTGCAGCTCTTCCCGTGTCAAGATGTCCAAAGCTCCGAAAGGCTCATCTAAAATCAGGACTTTGGGACGAATCGATAATGCTCTGGCAATTGAAACCCGTTGTTTCATTCCACCTGATAGCTGTTTGGGTTTCTTTTTTGCCGCGTCAGTTAAGCCCACCATCTCCAAACTTGCCATTGCCATCTCAAGGCGATCGCTTTTTGATGTTTCTGGATGTACTGATTTAATCGCCAACGCCACATTATCCAATGCCGACAGCCAAGGTAAGAGCGAATAGTTTTGGAATACCACCATGCGATCGGGACCGGGCTTAGTAATCACCTTTGACTCCAATCGAACTTCTCCCAGAGTTGGCTTAGTAAACCCTGAGACCATATTCAGAAGCGTTGATTTACCACAACCAGAGTGACCAATTACGCAAACAAATTCTCCTTCATAAACGGTTAGGCTAATATTCTCTAGAACTGTATAATCACCCTTGGCTGTAGGATAAACCTTAGAAACATTATCTATTACTAAGTATGGATTGGCATTTCGGTTAACTGAAAGCTCGTTAGCAACAAGAGTTTGCATAATAATAAATTCAAATAGAATTCAAATAGAATAAGTAACTAGAAAGTCTGAGAATAACTTATGCATCGGACTGAACTGTAAATACGCTGACATAATACACTAATTTATCCAAAAGCAATCCTACAATTCCCACGTAAAACAAGGCGACAATCATCTCGCTATACTTGCCACTGTTGTAGCTATCCCAGATAAAGAAGCCGATCCCGACACCACCCTTAAGCATTTCCGCAGCTACGATCGCCAACCATGAAAGCCCAATTGCAATCCGTAAACCCGTAAAAATATAAGGTGCCGCCGAAGGAATGAGAATAGTGAAAAAGTATTCAGTTCGGGAAAGTCTCAAAACCTTGGCTACGTTACGATAATCTTGAGGCACCTGCTGCACGCCCACGGCTGTATTCATGAGAACGGGCCAAACAGAAGTAATAAAGATGACAAAAATCGCGGAAAGCTCAACCGCATCGGTTCCCATAAACTTAAGTACGGGACTACCTTTGAAAGATTCAAATATCGCCGAAGAAATTGGCAGCCATGCTAGAGGCGGGACGGTTCTTAATACCTGAAAAATTGGATCGAAGGCGCGATACATAATTACATTTGTCCCAATTAAAATCCCCAAGCCAATCCCAATCACTACTGACCCCGAGTAACCAACTCCAACTCTTCTCAAGCTCTCAATAATATGCCGACCCAGCCCTTTATCTGTCCCGCCGTTATCAAAAAAAGGATTGACGATCAAGTTCCAAGCTTCACTTACGACTTTGGTGGGTGGTGGTAAAGGAGGAGCTTCGCCGCCGCACAAGATTTGCCAAATAAACAGCAAAGAACCTAATGCTAGAACTGGAGGCAATATAAACTTAAGCTGTCCTTGCCCCCACTCACTCACCAGACTTACGAATGATTTTTTACGAATGTTAGTTGAAGTCATTGGTTACGTTTCTCCTTAAAAGATAGAATCTGAAAATTCTTAGGCAATGTATTTGGGCAATGTATTTGGAATATGTATACTGTGAGATCGAAATTGTGAGATGGAAGATAGCTTTTTTTTCTAAAACTTATCTAATACTTAAATAAGTTTTAGTATGGAAATAGAGGAAAACTTCTAAGACTTATCTTTATACCATTCCTAACATTAGGAACCTTTACTTTTTAATACCCCTTGCCTGTTTATAGACTTTATTTTGTAATCTCTATACAAACAAAGGGACTAGAGCCAAAGGAATCAGATAATTAGGCTTTCTTGATCTTAAGACTCTTCAGATAAGCACCAGGATTATTTGGATCGAACTTAACGCCATCAAAGAAGGTTTCGACTCCACGCGAAGTAGATTTAGGAATAGCTGCTGACTGCCCGATCGCTTTTGCCGCCGCCCGCCAAATATCTTCACGGTTGACCTTATCTACCAGTTTCTTAGCATTAGTACCCGCAGGGAAATAGCCCCAACGCATATCTTCTGTTACAAACCAGATATCATGACTCTTAAACGGATAGGAAGCAGAATTTCTCCAGAACTTCATGGAAATATCAGCACTCTCAGCTTTACGACCGTTGCCATAGTCAATTTTGCCTTGAATCCGTCCTAAGATTTCCGCAGCAGGAACCTTTAGCCAGCGATCGGCTCCAATAATGTTACACATTTCGACATGGTTAGCAGGATTATCACACCAGATCTGAGCTTCTAAGACAGCCATTGTTAATGCTTGTGCCGCCTTAGGATTTTTTCTTACCCAATCTGCGCGCATCGCAAACGCTTTTTCAGGGTGATTTTTCCATATTTCTCCAGTTACTAGAGCACTATAGCCTTGCTTTTGAGCAACTAGACGAGCATTCCAAGGCTCTCCTACACAGAATGCTTCCATGGTTCCGCTTTTCATGTTTGCAACCATCTGGGGCGGTGGAATCACAATTGTGGAAAGATCCTTTTCGGGATCGATACCGCCAGCCGCCAACCAATACCGCATCCATAGATCGTGAGTGCCACCGGGGAATGTTACGGCAACCTTTAACTCTTTTCCGCCCGCTTTTGCCTTGGCTAGAGCCTGTTTAAACCCTGCGCTTTTTACTCCTAGTCTCAAGTCCTTATATTCATTGGCGATCGAAATTCCCTGCCCGTTGAGATTCAGTCTAGCCAAAATGAACATCGGCACCTTTTTACCATTAGTTATAGTACCTTCAGAAATCTGATAGGGCATAGGTGAGAGAATATGCGATCCATCAATACCGCCGCCTTCGGAGCCAGAGACGATATTATCGCGGACTGCACCCCAAGATGCTTGCTTCAAGACCTCTACATCCCTCATCCCATGCTTGGCAAAGTATCCCTTTTCGAGCGCAATAATCAATGGAGCCGAATCCGTAAGTGCAATAAAACCTAATTTAGCTTTGGTGGTTTCGGGAGTAATTTTGGCTTGTC
The DNA here is from genome assembly GCA_964560035.1 of uncultured Synechococcus sp. Lineage (GTDB taxonomy): Bacteria > Cyanobacteriota > Cyanobacteriia > Pseudanabaenales > Pseudanabaenaceae > PCC-7502. Next base: position 5,506 of record CAZLKI010000030.1, on the reverse strand, counting down.
CCAAGGCAGCATTAGCAGCTACAGTACCTAGAGCAGTTGCACCTGCCGAAAGGATAAATTTACGTCTAGAGAATTGAGTCATATTTAGTTTCTGTTGATTTGTTATTTTACTATTAGATTTTTAGGTGGATTTTTGGTTGGATTTTTTAGATTATTGGCGATCGCCTCTCAACCGACCGACACAAGTTCCTGAATTGGAGATCCCTGACTGGATTTAGAAGTAGCCCCAAAATGCTTGATTAGCAGATCGCCCACTACATCTTTGAGGTCTTCGCACGGAATTTTTTCCATGACACACTCACCTAAATGAGCTCCTTTTCCAACTTTTCCACCCATATAGATATCGACAGCATCGACCATTACGCCATCCTTACGAGTTTTACACCCAATAAAACCGATATCACCCACTTGAGGCTGTCCGCAAGAGTTAGCGCATCCACTCCAATGAATCCGCACAGGACGGGGTAGAGACAGAAGTTTTTCTAGCTCCTCCATAAGGGCGATACTGCGGTTTTTAGTTTCAATAATTGCCAGATTACAAAACTGATTACCCGTACAGGAAACCAAGGCGCGCATCAAGTTATTAGGATAAACAGGAAATTTCTGCAATAAAGGCTCCCTTAATAAAGCCTCTATTCTAGAATCTGGGACGTTGGGAATAATGACATTTTGTTCGACCGTTAACCGAATTTCACCGCTACCATATACATCTGCCATTCTCGAAAGATGGAACATATCTTGAGCGTAAATCCTGCCCACAGGGACATTCAGCCCTACATAATTTAATCCAGACTGTTTTTGAGCGTGAATTCCAATGTGATCGCGTTTATCCCACTCAATTTCATCTTTAGGGGCGGCAGGTAAAAGTGGATATCCTAATTGTTTTTCGACTTCATCGCGAAATTTAGCAATGCCCCACTCATCAATCAGCCACATCAGCCGAGATTTCTGACGATTTTCTCGCAGTCCGCGATCGCGATAGACGACTAAAATAGCTTCACATAGCTGCACGACATCACGGGGATCGACCCAAGCATTGAGGGGAACCGCTTCAGCACAACGCTTAATCGAGAAGAAGCCACCAACTAAGACGTTAAAGCCGATCGCCGCGTCTTTTTCACCACCTTTATAAGCAGGAATAAAAGCGATATCGTTGATTTCGGCATGAACCGAATTATCTTTACAGCCCGCGATCGCGATGTTAAATTTTCGGGGCAGATTACTAAATGATTTATTTCCCTCACCATTATTGGTAATCATATCCTGAACTTTTCGGACCAAACCCCGCGTATCGATCAATTCATCGGCATCTATACCTGCAACTGGCGAACCCGTAATATTCCGCACGTTATCCATTCCCGATTGAATGCTAGACAAGCCCGCATCCGCAAACTTACTAAAGATCTCTGGAATGTTCTTGAGGTCGATACCCCGCATTTGGATATTTTGACGCGTGGTAATATCGGCAACGCCATCTTCATCGCATTGTTCGACAACTTCCGCTAAAACTCGCATTTGCCCACTGGTTAAGATCCCGCTCGGAATCCGCATCCGTAGCATGAATTTACCGGGGGTACTTTTGCGATAAAACAGTCCCAACCACTTGAGTCGATGCTCTAGATCGTCAGAGGGAACTTCTTCCCAACCAATTTGGGCAAAATGCTCAAGCTCGGCTTTGACATCAAGTCCATCCTTTGCTGATTTTATTTCTTCAATCTTATTTGCCATTGGAATTGCTCCATTTGTTTAGTTATGTTTTCAGCACAACTTGATAGCAATTTAAGCTTTTACTAATAAGTAGTTCGTATAAATGATTACAAATTCTGACGATCTATGAGATTACTGCATATAAACCATGTAATTTCTGCATCAAACTTAGTTCCTTTATCAAGCTCGAAAACTGACAGCAGGGCTAATGCAAATATTAGGAGTTCCCGTAAGACTGACATGGGCAATTTCAGGAGAGAAGTGGGTAGTTGGGGAATCTACACGCGCAACAAAATCGGCAATTCTTACTTGAGTTGCTTCTAGATGTAATGCCATGACGATCGCGCTAGAATTTCCCTTTACCCCTGCGTGTGCTAATCCTTTGAGTTTCCCCCAGATTAAAATGTCCCCTGTGGCAATTACCTCTCCCCCTGGATTCACGTCTCCAAAAACAATAATGCTGCCGTTATGACGGATTTCTACGCCCGATCGCACGGTCATCTTGACATAAAGGGGATCGTCTTGGGGAATGGCATTCTCTGAGGCATTTAATTCAGAATTTAGCGGGGAATTTAGCTGAGAATTTAATAGAGTTAAAGATTTATGTTCTTGCTCTACCGATAGCCCTGCCGTTACCGCCGCGATCGCCGTCTGTCGCCGTGAAGTAGATAGGCTATATAAAATTAGTTTTTGCGTTTCTAAGATTTCACTAATTTCTTGAATTTGTCTG
>CAZLKI010000030.1:0-2969 GCA_964560035.1 uncultured Synechococcus sp. | reverse complement strand
ATATAAAATTAGTTTTTGCGTTTCTAAGATTTCACTAATTTCTTGAATTTGTCTGACATCTAAAAGGCGATCGCCTGCTTGGAGATAAACCAAAACTTGCGGCTCTAAAGATTCAGATTGGGCGATAATTTTTTGTTGGAGTTGCTCTAATAAATCATTCCATGTCAAAGTGATGTGGATAGTTCCATTTTCATCCCTAAGTTCTTGTTCGGGTGGAAGGATTAAATTTAGCTTGCTCTCAATAGTTTTGAACCTAACTTGGGGAATAGATTGGCTAGGCTGAATTAAAGTATCAGTTTGAACAGTCGTTTGAATAATAGTCTGATGCAAAAAATCTTCCTCTAGTATTTGCTGGTCAGTCTTGATAGATTGCTCGGCAAACACTTGAAGAAGATTATCTTCATTTATGATTCGATCGGAATTCATTTAGAGAGTTTACTGAAATTTACTTAGGCAGAGGGCATTAGTTGTAAAGGTGCGTCTGCGGGGGCGATCGCCGAGGGTTGCTCTACACAAATTACCTTACCATCATCATCCACATCTACAATTACCGATGCGCCATCTCGTACCTTGCCTGTTAAGATTTCCTCGGATAAAGAATCTTCTAACAAACGCATAATTGCACGGCGGAGAGGTCTAGCACCATAGCTTTGGTTGTAGCCTTCTCGAACTAATAAATCCTTAAAGCGTTCGGTTACGGCTAAGGTAATATTCTTTTCCTTTAAGCGTTTGAACACATCTTTGAGCATGATTTCGGCAATCTCTCTGATTTCTTCGATCTTCAGTTGTCTGAATACGATGATTTCATCAAGACGGTTGAGAAACTCTGGTCGGAAGTATTGTTTGAGTTCTTCATTAACTAAAGCTCGAATTCGCGTATACGCTGAGTCTGCTTGATCTTCAGCAAAGTCAAATCCTAAACCACCACCACCTTTTTCAATGACTTTAGAGCCAATGTTAGAGGTCATGATAATCAATGTATTTTTGAAGTCAACCGTACGTCCTTTAGAGTCAGTCAAGCGACCATCTTCTAAAATTTGTAACAGCAAGTTAAAGACATCGGGGTGAGCTTTTTCGATTTCATCAAATAAAATCACGGTGTAAGGACGACGACGTACAGCCTCAGTGAGCTGACCACCTTCGTTATACCCGACATAGCCCGGAGGAGAACCTATCAGTTTAGAAACCGTATGACGTTCCATAAACTCCGACATATCCAAACGTACCATTGATTCTTCGGAACCAAAGAAGTAAGCTGCAAGTGCCTTAGTTAGCTCGGTCTTACCTACACCTGTAGGACCAGAGAAGATAAAGCTGGCAATGGGTCGATTGGGATTTTTAAGTCCAACTCTGGCACGACGGATCGCACGAGATGTAGCTTTGACTGCTTCTTCTTGTCCGATTAAGCGTTGGTGCAGAGTTTCCTCCATTTGCATCAGCTTGAGAGATTCTGACTCTGTAAGCTTAACTACAGGAATACCCGTCCAAGAACTGACAATATGGGCGATGTCTTCTTCCGTAACTACAGGCATAACTACATCATCTTTAGCAGTTTCAGCTTTCTTAGCTTGGGTTAAATTGCGGATTTCTTGCTTAATTTCGAGCTCGCGATCGCGCAACTTAGCAGCCTTATCAAAATCTTGCGATCTAACAGCATCATCTTTATCTTTGAGTAATTGACGTAACTCTTTGTCTAATTCCTTAGCGGCAGGAGGTAGCTGAGAGTTTAGCAATCTTACTCGCGATCCAGCTTCGTCAATCAAATCGATCGCTTTATCGGGCAAGAACCTATCAGAAATATAGCGATCGGATAACTTTGCCGCCGCATCAATTGCCTGATCGGAGATTTTGAGTTTGTGGTGCTGTTCGTAACGTTCGCGTAAACCAAATAAGATTTCAATGGTTTCTTCAACACTGGGTTCGCCCACCATTACGGGTTGGAAACGTCTTTCTAAAGCCGCGTCGCGTTCGATATGTTTGCGATATTCATCTAAGGTAGTGGCACCAATACATTGGAGTTCGCCGCGAGCTAGAGCAGGTTTGAGAATGTTAGCAGCATCGATCGCTCCTTCAGCCGCACCCGCACCAATTAAAGTATGAACTTCGTCAATTACTAAGATCACGTTATTAGACGAGCGAATTTCATCCATGATCTTTTTCAGACGTTCTTCAAACTCGCCCCGATATTTTGTCCCTGCTACCAATAAGCCAATATCCAAGGTCATGACGCGCTTGTCTTGGAGGATATCAGGAATATCGCCAGTGATAATTCTTTGTGCCAATCCTTCGGCGATCGCAGTTTTACCAACACCAGGTTCGCCAATTAAAACTGGGTTATTTTTTGTACGCCGACCGAGAATTTGAATTACGCGCTCAATTTCTTTTTGACGACCTACAACTGGATCGAGTTTGCCTTCCACTGCTAGTTGAGTCAGGTTAGAGCCAAATTCGTCCAAGGTTGGAGTTTTTGTACGTCCACCGCCACCTGCAGAGACCTCAGCTGTTTCGCCTAGCATCCTGATTACTTGGGTACGGACTTTGGATAAATCTACGCCCAGATTTTCTAAAACTCTAGCAGCTACACCTTCACCTTCACGGATTAATCCTAAAAGTAGATGTTCTGTACCTATATAGTTGTGTCCTAGTTGTCTAGCTTCTTCTAAAGATAACTCTAGAACTCGTTTTGCCCTTGGTGTAAATGGGATTTCGACAGCTACAAAGCCCGAACCACGCCCAATAATTTTTTCTACCTCGATCCGAGCGTCTTTGAGGTTGACACCCATAGATTTTAGGACTTTGGCGGCAACGCCTGTTCCTTCTCCAATCAGACCCAATAAGATCTGCTCTGTGCCAACGAAGTTGTGTCCGAGGCGACGAGCTTCTTCTTGAGCCAGCATGATTACCTTAATTGCCTTTTCTGTAAAGCGTTCAAACATGGCTTTGTTCCCACTACTTGCTGCATTCGTTAG
>CAZLKI010000029.1:9005-16901 GCA_964560035.1 uncultured Synechococcus sp. | reverse complement strand
TTTTTGTCCTAAATAACCTGCTGAATGTAGGGTTTAAGCAAGATTAATAGTTATTAAAGCAAAATTAGATTTTATTTATTTAATTTTTATCGAGTAAGTTATTTCAAATACTTTTTAACGATTAACCCTAATTTATCTAAGGTGGCTTGGGGAACTTTAGCTAAATCGGTGAAAATTGCACTTCTCAAAGCAGTATGTGCCTCTGATATGGGTGGATTGGCGGTGATTAATTCTACAGTTGCTTGAATAATTTTCTGGGCATTGGTGGCATTTTTATGAAGATTATCGATCACCATAGAAACCGAAACGCTATCGTGTTCTTCGTGCCAGCAATCATAGTCGGTAGCTAGGGCAAGTGTAGAGTATGCGATTTCGGCTTCGCGGGCTAACTTTGCTTCGGTGAGATTAGTCATGCCAATTACATCTGCACCCCAACTGCGATAAAGATAGGATTCAGCTTTAGTCGAAAATGCGGGTCCTTCCATACATAGATAGATTCCTCCCCGTCGCACTTTACCCGTTCCCAAATCTATACTCTCGGCGGCAGTAGCCAGTACATCAGCTAAAGCCAAACAGACAGGATCGGCAAAGGTAATATGGGCAACAATGCCATCGCCAAAGAAAGTAGCAATGCGGTTTTTAGTTCGATCGATAAATTGATGCGGAACGACCATATCTAGGGGCTTAATTTCTTCTTGCAACGATCCCACTGCTGATGCCGAGATAATATACTTAACGCCTAAGCTTTTCATAGCGTAGATATTGGCTCGATAGGGTACCTCTGATGGTGATAGATGATGCGATCGCCCGTGTCTGGCTAGAAATACCACCGAAGTTCCGCTTAGTTTTCCATAAATTAAAACATCAGAAGGTTCTCCAAAGGGAGTATTAATCTTTACTTCTCGCACATCTTCAAGAGCAGCCATGCTATATAAGCCACTACCACCAATTACGCCAATCGCTGCTTCCATATTCGATTTCTGTGATTTATTTAGATATAGATATAGATTTATGTCTGATTGATATCTGATTGATGTAGATGCCCAAATATTCGATATGGTAAACGTAAAAATGAGAATTTGTAGGACTCCCATACATTCCATCAGATCGGTCTACACATTCTACTAAGCTTTTTTTGGCTAAAGATTCTAAATTCTGGTAGACCGAAGTATGACCGATGGATTTACCCATTTGATTGAGCCTGTAATTGTCTACGATTTGGTAATGTAATATCCAGACTTACCGTCAACGCGATCCCATAAACCACTAACTTTACCTTTTGATAAATTTTTGGTGACTCGATCTTTGGCAACTTTAAATTCTTCCGAATCTATATTGCCGTATAACACAGATACCACTTCTTCTATTCCTACTTCTTGTCCTTGGCGATCGCTCAATATTTCTCCGACAGCCGAGGTTAGAGTTTCACCCAAGTATTTAGCTATGAATTGCAGAGATTTAGAAGTATTGGAGGGTTTAGGAGCCTTTCTTGGAGTCTTAACCGCACCTGAGGTGTCATTTGAAGATTGCTTTGGAGATTTTGTAGTTAATTTCACTATTGAATTTTCTGTTGAATCTTCAGGAGACTTTTCTACAGATTTCACTAGAGATGGCTCTGTGAAATTATCAGCAGATTTCGTAAAGGATCTAGTGGCGATCGCATTTGTCGGAACAGCCGAGAATCCCGAAAGGATACCATCTATATAGGTGAGTTGAGCCTGAGCGTGATCGACAACGGGTTGATACTTTTCAATAATATCTCTGTAGTGCACTTGGAGGGCTTTGAGACTTGGTTCGATTTTTTCGGCAGCAGATTCGAGATACAAATTTGGATTCATGTCTAAAGATTGATTGAGATATATTTATTATCATAGTATGAGAACTCCAGAAGTCAAGCCATACTCTACTTCAGCCCTTAACTTTAGCTCTTAATTTAAATAACTTACTTAAAAACTAGATGCGCTCTATAGATACATCCATTTCGGGCTATTGTCCACTCTTCGCGATCGGTGGGAATATGTTCGGGATAGCAAGTTGAGTCAGCAAATTTACCTCTACCAGCTAGGTTGATAAATCTTGGATCGGCTTCAAAATATCTAAGCATTTCCTCAGCCACCATCTCAATATCAGATTGCAGCAAAATTTGGGCGTTGGGAATTAGAATCCGAGCCAAATCCGTCACTAACTGCGGCTGAACTGTACGGCGCTTATGCTGACGGCGTTTAAACCAAGGATCGGGAAATTGAATGCTGACTTGAGATAAAGAAGTTGGTGGTAAAAGATGCTGTAATGAGATATTGACATTACCAAATAAATAATACAGATTCTTAAGCTCTAGTTCTTTTTGGATCGCGATCGCTCGATCTACTAAAGGTTTGCGGATTTCTAATCCCAACCAATTCCAATCGGGTTTTAATTGTGCCATTTTGAGGATATATTCACCCTTACCACAACCTATATCCAAACTGAGAGGCTGAGAAAAATCGGGATAAATTTCCTGCCAATTAGGAACGGGGATCGGTTCTTGATATTTTTTGCCAAGGGGATTAACGTGTTCTCTAACTCGAATAGCTTTCATGATCTCTCATAATTAATCTCATAATTAAACTCATAATTAACAATCTAGACTCTAATAATCTTGTAAAGCCTGAACGACAAGAGGTTGAGTTTGTAAAGATCGAATGGCAGCGATCGCCGCTTTTGCCCCTGCTAGAGTCGTAATTACGGGAATTTTATAACTCAAAGCACTACGCCGAATTAACTTTCCATCTAAATTTGCTTCTTCACCACTGGGAGAATTAACAATAATCTGCACTTGCGAATTTTTGATCGCATCGCTGATATTTGGACGACCCTCGTGAACTTTCAGTACCAGTTCGCTTTCAATCCCATGACGGTGCAAGATTTTATGAGTGCCTTCAGTAGCAATAATCTTAAACCCTAGTTCGATAAATCCTTCAGCTACAGCAGTTACGCCAGACTTGTCGCGATCGTTGACCGAGATAAAAACAGTACCTTTAAGCGGAACTTTCTCCCCCGCCGCAATCTGTGCCTTAGCAAATGCCCTACCAAATTCTGTGTCTATCCCCATTACTTCACCTGTAGAGCGCATTTCAGGACCTAAAATAATATCTGTACCTGCAAATTTAGCAAAGGGTAGGACTGCTTCTTTGATCGAAATATGTTTGGGAATGACTTCCGCCATAAAATTCAACTCTTGTAAAGTTTTACCCGACATAATTTGCGCCGCATAGGAAACTAAAGGAACGCCTGTCGCTTTACTCACATAGGGAACCGTTCGGGAAGCACGGGGATTGGCTTCGAGAATAAAAACCTGTTCATGTTTGGGATTATTGGGATTGACTTGTACGGCATACTGAATGTTCATTAAGCCGACTACTTTTAATCTTTGTGCCAGCTTAATTGTCCATGAGCGAATGGTAGACAGCACGCTAGGAGAAAGTGAAAATGTCGGAATAGCACAGGCTGAGTCACCTGAATGGATACCTGCTTCTTCAATATGTTCCATGATCCCGCCAATTACAACTGTCCCGTTTTGGTCGGCGATCGCATCCACATCAACTTCAATCGCCCCTTCTAAGAACTGATCGATCAGAATAGGATGATCGGGTTCAATTAAGATTGCTTTGTGCATATATTCTTCTAGCGCCGTATCCGAATACACAACTTCCATGCCTCGACCACCCAGCACATAGCTAGGACGGACGACAACGGGATAGCCAACTCTTTTAGCGATTAATAAAGCTTCATCGTAGGAACGCGCCAGCCCATTATTAGGCTGCATAATTCCCAATTCTTGGCAAATTGCTTCAAATCTTTCTCGATCTTCGGCGGCATCAATAGAATCGGGAGAAGTACCCCAAATCTTAGTTTTAAGGGTGTCTTGATGTTCGGTAAGATATTTTTGGAGAGAAACGGATAACTTTAATGGAGTCTGCCCTCCAAACTGAATAATTATGCCCTCTGGTTGCTCGGCTTCGATAATATTTAAAACATCTTCGCGGGTAAGTGGCTCAAAATAGAGGCGATCGCTCGTATCATAATCAGTGGAAACAGTTTCAGGATTGGAATTTACCATGATCGTCTCAAATCCTGCGGCACGCAGCGAGTAACTAGCATGACAGCAACAATAATCAAATTCGATTCCTTGTCCGATCCGATTAGGACCCCCGCCTAAGATCATCACTTTACGCTTTGAGGAAGGTAGGATTTCTGATTCTGCTTCATAGGTGGAGTAATGATAGGGAGTAAGAGCTTCAAACTCAGCCGCACAGGTATCTACGGTTTTATAAACGGGAATAATTCCGAGAGATTTACGGTATTGGCGGACTTCATCTTCGGTAGTTTTGGTCAGATATGCGAGTTGGCGATCGCTAAATCCCATTCTTTTAATTTCTATGAACTCTACTTCAGGAATATCTTCTAATTTCCGATCTTTAAGGGATAGTTCTATATCTGTTAACTCCCTTAATTTTTGTAAGAACCACGGATCGATATGAGTAAGCGTAGCGATCGCATTCACCGACAAGCCCGAAAGGAATCCATGTCTGACTGAAAAAATGCGATCGGGGTTAGGAGTTCTCAGGCTAGTTTTAATTTGTTCGAGGGTAGGCACGATCTCATCTTTGTCGCCACCAAACCCGAATCTACCTGTTTCTAAAGACCTTACTGCTTTTTGAAAAGATTCTTGGAACGTGCGCCCGATCGCCATTGCTTCACCGACCGATTTCATTTGCGTAGTTAAAACTGCTTGGGAACCGGGGAATTTCTCAAAGGCAAAGCGAGGAATCTTAGTCACTACATAATCGATAGTCGGCTCAAAACTGGCAGGAGTTTTTTTGGTAATATCGTTGGGAATCTCATCGAGAGTATATCCTACGGCTAACTTGGCGGCAAACTTGGCGATCGGAAAACCTGTAGCTTTTGATGCCAGTGCCGAACTACGAGATACGCGAGGATTCATCTCAATTACGACCACATCACCATTTACAGGATTGATGGCAAATTGAATATTCGATCCACCCGTTTCTACGCCGATCTCGCGGATAATTTTAATTGAGTAATCTCTAAGTCGCTGATATTCTTTATCTGTCAGAGTTTGAGCGGGGGCTACCGTAATCGAGTCACCCGTATGTACGCCCATCGCGTCAATATTTTCAATACTGCAAATAATCACCACATTATCTGCCAAGTCGCGCATCACTTCTAATTCGTATTCTTTCCAACCAATTAGGGACTTCTCAATTAAAATTTGGGAGTTTGGACTGGCTTCTAATCCTGATGCCGCAATCATTTCAAATTCTTCTTGATTATAGGCAATGCCTCCGCCTGTGCCTCCCATCGTAAAGGCAGGGCGAATAATTAAAGGATAGGTACCAATCTCCGCCGCAATTTGCTTAGACTCAGCCATTGTATGCCCCAAGCCCGAAGGACACACAGCTACGCCAATACGCTCCATTGCTTCTTTAAATAATTTTCGATCCTCCGCCATCTCGATCGCAGGTAATTTTGCCCCGATTAACTCCACGCCATATTTTTCGAGGGTGCCATTTTTGGCTAAAGCCACCGCCGTATTTAAAGCTGTTTGTCCGCCCATTGTTGGTAGTAAAGCATCGGGACGCTCTTTTTCGATAATCTGCGCGACGATTTCGGGGGTAATTGGCTCGATGTAGGTGCGATCGGCGGTAACTGGATCGGTCATGATCGTAGCGGGGTTAGAATTTACCAAAATCACATAGTAACCCTCATCCCGTAATGCTTTGCAGGCTTGAGTTCCTGAATAGTCAAATTCACAGGCTTGCCCAATTACAATCGGACCCGCTCCAATTAGTAAAATTTTGTGGATGTCGTTACGTCTTGGCATAGAAGATGAGTTTTGATGAATTGCAAAGTTTATTTTATAGCCTTTGGCTGGTTTAATGGTGCTTAAAAATGCAGAGTTGCGGAAATAGTTGAACAGATTTTAAGGGCGATCGCTTCTAATATCTTCTAGAAAGCTCAAAAATCTCATAAAAAATTAATTAATCTCATCTTTAATTAAAGCGATCAGTTCTTGAGATAGACGATCTAGTCCCACTCTATGTGCGGCTGAGATATAGATAGCATCTGGATATCTTTCCTTAATCATCTCAAGATTTTGCATAGGTTCATCTTGTTTAAAATTTGATTCAAAATTTGGGTCAAAATTATCTTCTAGAACGGGATTATGAGTGCGATCGGGCAAAGCATCAATTTTATTAAACACAGTTAGGGTAGCTCCAACCGCGATCGGCATATCGGTAAGGATTTGATTTACAGCTTGTAATTGAGATTCCCATGCTGGGTGAGAAATATCCACTAGATGAATTAAAATATCGGCTTCGGTAACTTCTTCGAGGGTGGCACGAAAGGCATTAACTAGGGGCGGCGGCAGTTCGTGAATGAATCCTACGGTATCGGTTAGGAGTATAGTTTGAGCGGATTTGTCACTTTTTTGGCTACTAGCTTGGCTATCCTGAATATCTCCATCTTGAATTTCTCCATCTTGAATTTCTCCATCTCGAATTTCTCCATCTCGAATATAGAGGCGACGAGTAGTGGGATCGAGGGTGGCAAAGAGTTGATCCGCCGCGTAAACTGTAGACTTGGTTAAAGCATTGAGTAAAGTTGATTTACCCGCATTGGTATAGCCGACGATCGCCACTGTAGGGATTTCTCGATCGATCCGTTGTTGGCGCATTCGGGCGCGTTGGGATTGGAGTTGATCGACTTGGTGTTGCAGTTGGGTTATGCGTTTTTGAATTACCCGGCGATCGGTTTCTAGTTTAGTTTCACCCGGTCCTCTCGTCCCAATACCACCTCCTAATCGTGATAATGCCAAGCCTCTACCTGCTAATCTTGGTAACCGATATTGGAGTTGTGCCAGTTCGACTTGGAGCTTACCTGCTGCGGATTGGGCGCGTTGGGCAAATATATCTAAAATAACTTCGGTGCGATCGCTCACTCTAATTCCCATTAATCTCTCCAGATTCCTGATTTGGGCGGGGGATAATTCTCGATCGAATACGATAAGATTAGCGCGTTGAGTTTGGGCGGCAAGGGCGATTTCTTGAACTTTACCTTCACCTAAAACTGTTTGAGGATGAGGGCGATCGCGTTTTTGCCAAATCGTATCCAATACCACACCTCCTGCACTATCTACCAATTGCGTAAGCTCGGATATTAATTCTTGAGGATTTTGTTTTGTGTGTTTGTGGGTCGAGCGATAATTCTCACTACCGATAATTAAGCCGACTAAAATCACCCGATCTTGCTCGTCTTCAATCAGTTGGGCTGTATATTCTCGCCGAAACTCATCTTCTAGCCCTGCAACTAATTCTAAAAAATCTTGCTTGCTAACTGCATCTAGACTTTGAGGTGGTGAAACTTGCCAAGATTCCCCTTCCATAGATTCGGGCAATATATGGGCTGTATAGGCGCGATCGACATATCCTTTACTACTAATAGTCAGCATTATCAAGCTATCTAGTCGTTGCATTGCCATAGCCGTTAAATCTGCCACACTGGGGGGTTCGTGCTTGAGATTAGTGGCAATACAACGCAAACCACATAAACGCTCTTCGCCATAACGGGGTAATTCTATAAGTGGAATTTTGGCATGATTGGGAGTGCCTAACCCGACTCTAATTACCTGCCCACGGCGATTTACATACACGCAAACAGGTTTATTGATATCACTGCTAATCCCTGCTAATCTCTGGGCAAATTCAGGAGTTGTAAAGCATTCGATCGCAATTTTTTGACGATACAGTCGCTCTAATTGTTTGATTTGGCTCGTTTTTAAGCCTTGGGTATCACCGTAGATATTCTCGATAAAACTTCCTCAAATTGAATTTT
>CAZLKI010000029.1:0-8905 GCA_964560035.1 uncultured Synechococcus sp. | reverse complement strand
AAGCCTTGGGTATCACCGTAGATATTCTCGATAAAACTTCCTCAAATTGAATTTTTTTACTTATTAGATCATACATCACTCATATATTAGGTGGCTACTAACCATGTAACTAGCTCAAAGATTTGCAGAACTAACTTCCTAAAATATCTTTGATCGCAATTTCTATTTCTAAAACTAAAACTACATCATTTCCATCAAGACTTTCAATACTTTTATATCCTTTAGGACTGGGATTTGTATATTTAGTAAGAGTTTTCGCATTAACATCAATTAACCACGCTTCAGGAATGCCAAACTCAGCATATAAGGGCATCTTAGTATGGCGATCGTATTCAATTGTGCTATCTGCTACTTCAATAATTAATAAAATATCCTCTGGAGTCGGTAATCGTTCTTCGTAAAAATCATCACGCAATTTTAATAAAGTGAGATCGGGCTGAGGTTCCGATCCATTGTCTAAAAGAATTGAATTTTGTACCCATACAAATACTTTATTTGCTAGTAGTTGCTGGATTAACCGATCTAATCTTGCGACACAAGAGCCGTGTTTTCTGCCAATTGGTGACATAGTGATGATCTCTCCTTTAATTAACTCAATCCGACTTTCAGGATTAAATACCCCTGCTTCTGCCATTAAGTGATATTGTTGCGAATTAAATTTTTGCTTGGCGATCGTCATTTTTTTACCGATTTATTGACATTGGATATTAAAGTTACCTAGCTTCCGAATATATCTTTAACCATAATTTCTACTCCTAAAACTATAACCAAATCATTTTTATCCAAACTTTCAGTATTCTTATATCCCTTTGGACTGGGATTAGTATATTTAGTAAGATTTTCTTGATTCACATCAACTAACCATGCTTCAGGAATGTCAAACTCAGCATATAAAGGCATCTTAGTATGGCGATCGTAATCAATTGTGCTATCTGCTACTTCAATAATTAATAAAATATCCTCTGGAGTCGGTAATCCCTCTATGTAAAAATCATCACGTAATTTAAGAAGAGCTAGGTCGGGTTGAGGTTCTGAGCCATTATCTAACCTAATAGAACTCTGCCCCCAGATGATAAATCTTCCGATAAACTTCTGCACGAGTAATTGATTTAGTCTAGCAACACAAGAGCCGTGTTTTCTCCCAATAGGCGACATAGTGATAATTTCTCCTTTAATTAACTCAATACGACTTTCAGGAGTAAACACCCCTGCTTCTGCCATTAAGTGATATTGTTGCGAATTAAATTTGTGCTTGGCGATCGTCATAGTTTTTAGTCTCTTTTATCGAGCTTATCCTATATAAAATCTTTAATTAGGAATTAGATCAGGAATTAGCCTCTAGTACCTTAGTATAAATTTGCTTGATCGTTAGTAATACCAAACCGATCGCAATCACGCCAAAAATAATTGTGATCCCACTCCCTAATGCTAATAAGATTGTCCGAAATGCTACTCCAACGCGGTCGGCAAGACTTTCGGCATTCTGAAGCGGACTAAGAGCTAGTTTGTGTGCCACGCTTAGGGTGAAAAGATATAATCCATAGGCAAGGGTTGCAGAAATTGATGCCCCGATCAGCCCCGAAATTGGTGAAATACTATTTTGAGCTTGAGGATTAGATTCAGTCATAGTTTTGATTGTTTTAGTAATTATTATTATTTATTAATATTATCTAGATTAATATTATCTAGGTTAGCTTGAAAGGCGATCGCTTTGGGAATAGGGCTAACTAATGACCCGATATAACTATTAGGATAAAATTGATAAATCATCCAATCGATTGGAGCATTATTAATAGTAAGTCCGATAATTTCTCCGTTTCCCCAGATAGTCGATACTTCTGAAAGTTTACCTAATCCATAGCCTGTGCCTTTTAGATATGCTTCTTTTAACGTCCAGATTTTATAAAAAGTATGTTGTGGTGTTGATGATGTTTGAATAATTTGAGATTCGGCTTTGCTCAAAAACCGCTCTGACAAACTTCGTAATCCATCTATATCTTTTTGATATTCCAAATCAATTCCTACTGCGCTATTCCAAGTTAAAGCATACACAGCTAGATCTTGAGAATGGGACAGATTGAATTGTAAATGGGGATAGTCAGCTAAAAATGGTTTGCCCTTGGGAGTATAACTAAATTTAATTTCTTGAGGTGGAAGGTTGAGATATTTACTGAGAATAAGTCGTAGATTTGCTCTGGCAACAATAAAGCGATAACGATGAGTGTCAAACTTGTATCTGTCGGCTCTGGCTTTTTCTATACTAGATAAAAGTTGCTCTAGGGATTGTAATTCCGCATCTAATACATGGAGATTAATCGACCAAACAGTAATTAGATTTGGATCTAAAAGCATACTTAAACCTAGTAGGGAGCTAGATAGTGGGCAAATTCTTCCGCAAAACTACCGTTAACGATCGCCGATCGCATTTGTTGGGTAAAGCGAATTAGTTCTGTAATATTATGAATTGACAATAATGTATATCCTAAAACTTCTTGCGATCGCAGTAAATGTCCTAGATATGCCCGACTAAAATTTTTGCAGGTATAACAAGGACAATCTAGATCGATCGGGTCAAAGTCTCGACGAAATTTGGAGTTCTTTAAATTCCAGCGATTTTCTCCAGTGGTTCCAGCTTGGGAAAGATCTCGAACTAAGACGGCTCCATGACGGGCTAAACGAGTGGGAATTACGCAATCGAATAAATCCATCCCTGCGGCTACTGCTTGCGCCATTTCGCGATGAGTACCTATGCCCATTAAGTATCGGGGTTTATTAAGGGGTAAAAGTGGAGTGATGGCTCGGACAATTTTGGCAATTAACTCTGGTGGTTCGCCCACACTAACGCCGCCGATCGCATAACCGGGCAGATCGAAAGCCGTAATTTCCCTAGCTGATTGTTGGCGTAAATCTATAAATACTCCACCTTGAACAATGCCAAATAACGCCTGATCGTCAGTTCTAGTATGGGCTTTAAGACATCTTTCTAACCATCTAGTCGTGCGATCGCTGGCACTGGCAATTTCGTCACGGGTAGCAGGATAGGGAGCGCATTCATCAAATGCCATGATTACATCAGCACCCAATAGATTTTGAATTTGGATCGATTTTTCGGGCGTAAGATTAATCATTTTGCCATCGCGGGGAGATTTGAACTTTACGCCTTGGTCGCTGATTTCGCGCATATCACTGAGGCTAAATACCTGAAATCCTCCAGAATCGGTCAAAATCGGACCATCCCATGCCATAAATTTATGTAATCCTCCTGCCTCTGCTACCAAGTCCTCTCCCGGTTGTAAATGCAGGTGATAGGTATTGGCTAAGACCATTTCGGCTTGACATCCCTTTAGCTGATCGGGAGTTACAGTTTTAACATTTGCTAAAGTTCCCACAGGCATAAATCTTGGTGTATGTACGATCCCGTGGGGTGTATGAAATTCTCCAACTCTGGCAGATGTCTTACTACACTGGCACTGCACTTTAAACTGAAATGGAGATTGAAATGGAAACTGAAATGGTTTTGTCACTTTTGCATTTATCCCTGAGCCTAATCCCGCCATACTATCCTACGGAAGATTAGAATACATTAGTTTGAGGCGGTAAAAATGTGTAAAAAGATCGGAGAATTGATCTTACCGAATTATTTGCTCAAACTTAACTCAAAAATTAGATGATTGTCACCCAAAGGCTCTATTTACTATTAGTTGCAGGAATTGCGATCGCCGCAGGGGTGGCAGGTATTCTCGATCCCGAAATTAGGTTGATAGAATCATTAAAAATTACTTTTGGTTTTGACTTTGCGGTTTTAGTTATAGCCTTTTTGGATGCTCGTCATGTGAAGTCACGGCGGGTGGAAGTAACTCGTCAGCAGCTTTCGCGGCTTTCAATTAACCGAGATAACTCAGTCAATCTCATAGTTAAAGTACCTGAGAAAATTAAAGAGAATACTATTGTGACGATTAGCGATTCTTATCCTCCGAGTTTTGACAGTTCGCAAAAGATTCTTTCTACTTCTATTAATTCTTCTATTAATTTTAAAGATGAACCAAATAGAACCCAAGAACTTACCTATACCGTTCGTCCTTTTAGTCGTGGAGAATTTAGCTGGGGAGATATTCAAGTTCGTCAATTAGGGGCATGGGGCTTAGCTTGGCATCAATGGAAAGTTTCTGCTCCTCAGAAGGTAGCGGTTTATCCCGATCTATTAGCACTGCGATCGCTCTCCATTAAACTCACTTTACAATCCACAGGCGCAATGCGAAATAAAAAGCGATTTGGACTGGGCACAGAGTTTTCTGAATTACGCGAATATGCTACTGGAGACGATCCTAGATTAATTGATTGGAAAGCCACCGCCCGCCGCAACCGTCCTCTAATTAGAGTTTTGGAACCCGAACAAGAGCAAACTTTAATCATTCTTTTAGATCGAGGAAGATTGATGACCCAAAAAGTCCAGAGTATAAATCGGTTTGATTATGGATTGAATGCGACTTTGTGCTTGGCTTTAGCAGGACTAAATAGAGGCGATCGCGTGGGAGTTGGAGTATTCGATCGGCAAATGCACACTTGGATTCCGCCCGAACGTGGACAAAATCAATTAGCCAAATTAATTGAAAGACTTACTCCCATTCAGCCAGAGATGATCGAATCCGATTATGTGAATGCTGTTACCACGGTCGCCAATCAACAGAGTCGCAGAGCTTTAGTCGTAGTAATTACCGACATTATTGATGGAACTGCTTCAAGTGAATTGTTATCCGCTCTAGGTAGACTGCGATCGCGATATCTCCCCTTTTGTATTGCTTTAAGAGATCCTCAAGTTGATACGATTGCCAATGCTACCAGTTCAAATCTCGAATCTGCCTATACTCGTTCTGTCGCTTTGGATCTGATATCTCAACGTCAAGTTGCCTTTGCCGCGCTTCAACAAAAAGGAGTGTTGGTTTTAGATGCTCCCGCCAATCAAATCAGCGATCTTTTGGTGGATCGTTACTTGCAATTAAAAGCCCGAAATCAGATTTAATTTAACTGAGAATTAACTAAATATCTAAGCGATCGCCAAAATATTGTCGGTGTAATTCGGGTCCAACATTTCGCATGAGACGATCTAACCCATAGCGATCGCGACAATTTTGATGAATTTCCATAAAACTCTTACCCTGCCACGCCCCCCGAAATATCATTCTCTGTAAGTCGTTTAAGGCTTTACCTGTCCTATTTAAAACTAATTTGTTTGCAAACTCCAACGCTTCTTCAACATTCATAAAACCTTAAAAACTAAGGGTTTGAGATGTAACGTATATTTGATAAAAACTCCCCAGGCTGGATTCGAACCAGCGACCAGTCGATTAACAGTCGACTGCTCTACCACTGAGCTACTGAGGATTATATTTCAAGACTTTTCTAATATTACCTTATGTTTGAAAAGTTGTATAGAGTTTAATTTAAACTGTTGAAATTAAACTGATGAATAAGTTTTTATTTTGGCTCATATATTTGGCTTATAAATTTGTACGGCTTATAAGGATGCCACAAGTCAGCTACCTCAAGCTATACTAGGTCAATAATTACATATGTTTACATTCCTTAAATGAACTTTTCTTTCGACTTTTTTACTCTTGACCAAGTGAAAGATTTAGCACACAGCTATGGCTATGGAGTAATTTTCATAGGGATTATGCTAGAGAATGCGGGTATACCGATTCCGGGTGAGACTATTACTTTGGTGGGTGGATTTTTGGCTGGGAGTGGAGAATTAAAATATTCATTAGTACTTTTATCGGCAGTCAGTGGAGCAATAATTGGAGATAGTGCTGGCTATTGGTTGGGAAGATGGGGCGGAATGGGTCTTTTAGAATCTGCGGCAAAAATATTTAGGATTCCATCTGAAGAAGTACTCAAAGCCACAGAGAAATTTAATGCTAACGCCGATCGCGCTGTATTTTTTGGCAGATTTATTGCCCTTCTAAGAATTTTCGCTGGACCAATGGCGGGCTTATCAGGTATGCCATATAGCCGATTTTTATTTTTTAATGCTATGGGGGCGATCGCTTGGGGCACAATTATGACAACCCTAGCTTATTTTGCTGGCAGCTTTATTCCACTGGATAAATTAGTAGACTGGGTTCTAAAGTTTGGCATATTCGCTCTGATCGGAGTAGTAGTTTGGGTACTTATCCCGTATCTGCAAAAAAAGCTTCCTGAATGACAAAGTTATTGCCCAGTTATTGCCCA
Organism: uncultured Synechococcus sp.; assembly: GCA_964560035.1. Lineage (GTDB taxonomy): Bacteria > Cyanobacteriota > Cyanobacteriia > Pseudanabaenales > Pseudanabaenaceae > PCC-7502. The sequence goes on along the minus strand of CAZLKI010000029.1, from coordinate 2,674 downwards.
GTTACTTTTACATAACATTTACCGAAACAGCCATAGACTTTTCCCGTAGGAAAGCATTACATTTTATTTCATATTTAATCAAATTATTTAACTCATCCAAGAACTTAAACATCGCTCTGTAATTCTATCTACAAGATTTGACTGAGGCGAATTTGTTGTTAACTAAATTTGCTAAATGGATTATCCGAACGAATTATAGAATTTAAGGAGACACAGAATTTTATGACAGAAGTTGTCACCAGCTACGATCGCGGTCAAGAGGCTTTCAAGTCTATTGATATTAACGAACAACTGACTTTACTTTGGGTTATTTATACCAAGCTAGGACAGAGTATAACTCCTGCGGCTCCGGGGGCGGCAAGTAGCGAGATTGCTGAAAGCTTATGCAATCAAATTAAAGCCTTATCCCAACCCGAACAGATTAAAGCCCAACAGGATATCGCGAGTGGAACTAACACATTATTTAGTAGAGAATATGGTTCGCTCGGTGATGATACCAAATTAGCATTTTGGTATTACTTAGGAGTCGGAATGGAAGATGGAAGTATTGCTCCTTTACCTATAGGTGCTGAACTGTCTCAAGCAGGTAAGGATCTTTTAGCCGAATTAGAAGCAATGGACTATGGCAAGCAAATTTCCTTTCTCCGTGGCTCTGTACTTTTGATGGGAGCCGAACCCGCCCCCGGTGCCGAAATCTAAACTGAAGTTTAGTCTGAAGTTTAGTCTGAAACTTAAAATAGAGAACTCAATGTAACTCTTTAAGTTTTATCTACGTTTGTTTATCTATTAATTTACCCATCTTAAAACCATGAAAAATAGCTTATTTTCCAAATATTCTGAGAACCGCCGCTTTTTAATGCAGATTCAGCAGATGCTCGTGCTTTGTTTAATTGTCTTTACTCTAGGCATGGGTTTTTCTAATCAAGTCCAAGCTAGTAACGATATTAATCCTAATAACATTTTAGGTACTCCCCAAGCCCCTCAGGCATATCAGGCAGGAAAGAAAGCTGTAACGGGCGTGTCTAAGGAAATCAATAGTACTTTAGAAAATGTCAAAGAGAAGTTAAACCTAGATGAACCTTTGCCCGAGAGTACTAAAGAGTTTTTAGCTAATCCTTTAGGAATTAAAAATCAAAATCCTCCCGAACATCCCGTTGGCTCTAATGTTTAGGTATTCTTAAAACGTCGTTTAACTATTAATTAAGAATGATTTCTGAAAGATAGTTTTATAGTAAATGTCAAGATTTGAAAATCCTATTCTTTCATAGCGATCGCCCGATCGAACTAAGGCGATCGCAATTTTAAGAGCTATAGATAGTTTGAGTTTTGTCGGTTGAAATTTGGTTCAAATTCAACGTAAGTTTTACTAAAATTAATCCTTTTTAATTTTTACTAACTAAATTTTTTACTCATTACTGACATCCTGCGAATTTCCACATTACTTCTCCTAGTGGGTTACTGCGATTGCCTTGCCGATTTGAATACCAATCTTCAACCCCAAGATTAGCCACAAATAAATACTGTGAAGCCATCTTGGGAGTTCCACTTACACTTTGCCAATTGCGATCAAAAAATACAGGCTTTAATTTAGTTTCTGCATTTTCCTTACTTGTAGGAGCGATCAGTTGCAAATATAGACTGCCATAGCCCATACTACCGCCCATGTTATAGGTAGCAAGGCTCTTGCGGATTTTGTGCTTAATGGTAAAAGAAGCAAACTCTGTAGCTATCGGGCTTTTGCTACTTGCAAATCTAAGTTCAAATTCGGGCTTGGCGATCGCCTGATAAATGCTTTTAGTTAAAGGACAAGTAGAGTCCTGATTAGATTTTGGCTGAATTTGAGTTATTTGAGCTATTTGAATGGTTGGGTCGGGACTAGGAATAATCAGCATTAAATTAGGAGAATCAGAATTGTTGAGACAATATTAAAGCCTGTATTAGTTTGATTTGCCACTAAACAAGTGAGATCGTGGATTCCTGCTAAACAGAAGCCAAGTTGTGACGAATGCCGAGAGTTTATGGGAAAGATTGTAGCAATGGGTTATGCCACTAACAATAGGCAAACGGGTAGGGAATATAAGATTAAAATAACTACTTGTAGTCACTTTAGTCACTTTGACCCTTAAACCCATGACCAGCATATATCTGAGCGTAGTCACTTTGGTAGTCACCTTTAGTCACTTTGAGCAAGATTTACAGAACTTTAGTGACTTAATAAAAGTAAGTATAAATACTCAAAACTCTGACGATCTAAATCCAAATATTATCCATGAAGAAGCGGCAGGAACCGTATCCGCAGGAATCGCTAATAATCAAGATTTTAGTGGCGTGGTAAATAGCAATGATGAACAAATAAGTAATAATACTCATGATTTTGTAGGCAATGAGTCAAATTTATCACCGAAAGTGACTAAAGGTGACTACCAGGGCATTTGTAATTCATAAAAAGCGAGAAAAGTATGCTGATTCCACTCGCCATCAATATCGCTGCGACCTCAATCGGCGACTGAAGAGAGCTTTAGCTTTAGTCCCAACTCAAGAAGACGGTATTAGGCTACTCAAGCGTTACACAAAAATTCAACAGCATCTATTTCTATTCCTTGATGATGTCACAATTCCACCTACAAATAATTCTAGTGAGCAGGCTTTACGTCTGAGTGTAATTTTTCGTAAG
>CAZLKI010000028.1:0-16925 GCA_964560035.1 uncultured Synechococcus sp. | reverse complement strand
CAACAAAATATGCAGCCGATCCCACCATTTAATGAGAAAAATGCTGAGACTCCAGAGATTGGTGGCGGGTTACCAGTGATTAAATTTTGGGCAGAGCATACCCTAAATCCCGAAGGACCTAAACTTTGGCAGACGCTATTACATAAAAGTGCTTGTCTATCATGTTCGTGGGGAACGGGCGGACAAAAAGGCGGATTTACTAACGAAGATGGCGAAAAACTTCAGCGTTGTATGAAAAGCGTTGAGGCAATTTCGGCGGAAATTAAACCTGCTGTGCCTACTGAAATTTTCAAGCAAAAAACAATTACCGAGCTTCAGCAACTTACGTCAATGGAATGCGATCGCTTGGGAAGACTAAACTATCCGATGATTCTTAGAGCAGGCAGCTCGCATTACGAACGAATATCTTGGGCAGAGGTATATGCGATCGCTGAAACTGCATTTCGGAAACAGCCAGAGCGGGTTGCCTCCTATAGTTCGGGTCGAGCCTCGAATGAAGCGGCTTATGTACTGCAACTGATGCTCCGAGCGTTGGGTTCTAATAACTTGGCAGACTGTTCGGATTTGTGTCACGCGCCTTCGACTATGGGATTAAAAAAGATGTTAGGCACAAAAACATCCATCGTGAGCTTGGAAAACTTAAAAAAAGCCGATTGTGTGGTGTTGACGGGTTCCAATCCTGCTTATAACCAACCGCGATTGATGAATGAGTTAATCCAACTACGCGATCGCGGCGGTAAAGTGATTGTCATTAATCCGATTATGGAAATTGGCTTAGTTAAATTTGGTTCTCCTGCCTTTCCGCTCAAATCATTAGTGACAGGTTCAGACATCTCTTCGCTATATTTGCAACCAATCCCAGGTAGTGATGTCGCCTTGTTTATAGGTATTCAAAAATATCTACTCGAAAACGGACGAGTTGAAACCGCATACCTGCAAGCGCATACCGAGGGATATGAAGATGTTCTCAATCATGCGCGCTCGACTTCTTGGGAAAGCATTACTTCTACCTGTGGGGTTTCTCAAGCGGAAATTGCGGCGGCGGCGAAAATCATCAGTACTTCTAAAGGTGTGGTCTTTGCGTGGGCAATGGGAATTACGCAGCATACGAATAGTGTCGATAATGTGTATGCGATCGTCAACACTGCCTTAATTACAGGAAATTTGGGCAAAGAAGGTGCGGGTGTGATGCCAGTGCGAGGACATTCTAACGTGCAGGGCTTTGGCTCGATGGGAGTAACGGTAGAAGAACTAAAACCTCAGATTCAACAGGCACTAGAAACATTATTACAACGTCCGCTCAGTGCGGTTAAAGGTTATCACACGCGAGATTTAATTGAAGCCGCCGATGCTGGGAAAGTGGATAGCTTAATTTGTTTGGGTGGTAATTTATATGGGGCGAATCCCGACTCAACCCAAGCAAAAAAGGCTTTAGGCAATATCGATACTATTATCTATCTAGCAACTAAGCCGAATTTAGGTCATTTTAGCGGGTTGGCAAAACAAACTACAATCGTGCTCCCAGTACTCAATCGGTTCGAGCAACCCTATAAAACTACGACTGAATCAGGTAATAATTTTGTGCGGTTGAGTGATGAGGGACAAACCCATTTAGAAGGTGACTTGATTGCAGAAGTGGAATTTCTCACCGAGTTGGCTTATCGTCTGCATGGCGATGCTCCAGTCAACTGGCGCCAACTCCAAAATCCTATGTATATCCGAAAGTTGATCGCTAAAACTATTCCCGGCTATGAAAAAATAGCGATGATCGATGAAACTAAAGAAGAATTCACAATTGGCGATCGCATCATAACCGAACCCAAATTTCCTACCCCTACAGGTAAAGCTTCGATGTTTGTCACTCCAATACCCGATCTTACTCTGCCAGATCCTAAAGAGTTTGATGTACCTGAATCTACTCAAGGTGTAATGGTTTCCCTCATCACAGGACGCAGCTATTCGCAACACAATACGGTGGTTTATAAAATCGGCGACCAATATCGGGGAATTCCCCATCGCAACTGTATTTTAATGAATCGATCTGATGCCGAGAGTGTGGGATTACAAGATCGCTCTCGCGTTACCGTCCAAGCCGATGCAGGTAAATTAGAGAATGTGGAGGTAATTTTTGGCTCAGTTCGCCAAGGAGCAGCATTGATGTTTTATCCCGAAGTTAATGTCATCTTTAAAGCACGAACTGAAACGCGATCGGGTACGCCTGCCTTTAAGCGAGTTCCAGCTTTTGTTTATGCTGGTTAATATATCCGTTAAATTATTATGGTAATTGCGATCGCCGAATCTATTTCTATACAGCCAATTCTGCCCAAACCTAAGCTCTGGATGCCCGAACAGGTTCTATTTACACCTGCTGCGATCGCCGAACCTTGGGGACAAAAAATTCTCACGCGAGTTCAGTCTTTAAACCTACCCGTGGAGGTCTTGTCTCGCAATCGTCTAACTGGTCTACGTGGGGAGGATGAGCGTGAAACCTATCAAATTGCCAAGCGCACTTTAGCCGTGGTTACAGCCCCACCCAGCAGTTTTAAACTTACGCCAATTCCACCTTCTGCCGACTGGCAATTTCACTTAGCGGAGGGCTGCCCTGCTCACTGTCAGTATTGTTATCTAGCAGGGAGTTTGCAAGGTCCTCCTGTAATTAGAGCGTTTGCAAATTTACCGCAGATTTTACAAAATTTATCAGCTTATGATTCGGGTAAGACCACAAGCTTTGAAGTCAGTTGTTACACCGATCCTTTAGGCATCGAGCATCTGACCGGAAGCCTCGCGGAATGTATTCGCCATTTTGGTACCCAGTTTTATGCCGATCCCAATCGAAAGGGACATCTACGGTGGGTTTCTAAGTTCGATGCAGTGGAGTCGCTTTTAGATTTACCTCATCAGGGAAATACTCGTTGCCGTATGAGCGTTAATGCCGCGCCTATTTCAACTCGGCTGGAAGGTGGAACGGCTACTGTTGCTTCCCGATTACAGGCATTGCGGCAGTTAGCTTTAGCTCCAAACCAAGGTGGGGGAGGATATCCTGTCGGTTTGGTAATTGCACCAATCATGCCGATAGAAGATTGGGAGTTGCATTACAGGCAGTTATTTGAGGCGATCGCCACAGCTTTAGACTTCGATTGCGATCTAACCTTTGAACTCATTACGCATCGGTTTACACCAGGATCGAAGGAAACTTTATTAGAGTGGTATCCTCAAACTAAATTGGACATGGAAGAGTCTACGCGCAAAGTCAAACGCAATAAATTTGGTGGTACTAAATATGTTTACGATGCCGAGATCATGAAAACCCTTCGCCAATTTTTCGAGCGTGAATTATTCCAAAGATTCCCCAAAGCTAAAATCCTTTACTGGACGTAATCAATTGTAAAAACTAACTGATTATTATCAACTAGGTGATCTTGGCTACAAAAAGTAAACCACTTAAAGCTACAGACTATATCCACAGTTGATCAATATGGTAGAGATAATTATGGGTAAACGGTTATGGTTGCGGTTGTTGGCTTTAGCGATCGCTTCGATGGTTTTGGCTATATTTGGCTCATCTGTAGTTTCAGTAGTTCCAGTTGTTGCTGCCGACCCGCCGACTTTAAATTCTTTAGCAACTAACACGCAATCTTTGCAAATCTCGGTAGATACGGTGTGGGTACTAATAACTGGGTTTTTAGTATTCTTTATGCAGACTGGCTTTGCGATTTTAGAAGCAGGATTAGTTAGGCAAATTTCGGTAGTGAATACTTTACTCGAAAACTTTATAGATGCGGGCGTTACGGCTTTGGTATTTTGGGCTACAGGATTTGCGATCGCCTTTGGTTCTAGTGCTTATGGAGTATTTGGTACGGATGGTTTCTTTTTAAATAATGCGGTCAGTTTTAGTGACGGTAATATTATCTATGCGATGGGAGCGCCGGGTTCGAGCGTAGGAATTAGTACCTTTGCTTTATTTTTCTTTCAATTTGCCTTTGCTGCTACTGCCAGTACGATTACCACAGGGGCAATGGCGGAGCGTACCGATTTTATTGGTGACTTAATTTATGCGTCTATTATGGGCGGAATCACCTATCCTATCGTCGTCCATTGGGTATGGAATAGTGGGGGCTGGTTGGCAAAACTCGGCTATATGGATTTTGCTGGTAGTTCGGTCGTGCATACCTATGGTGGATGGACGGCTTTAGTTGGTGCCTATTTATTAGGAGCAAGACCAGATCGAGAGTGGGGAGAGATTCCTGCGCCGCACAATCTATCTTTAGCCACCCTCGGCACCATGATTTTATGGTTTGGTTGGTATGGATTTAATCCAGGTTCGACCTTGGGAACGGCAAATCATGGGTTAATCGGACTAATTACTGTAAATACGACTATGGCAGGTGGGGCGGGATCGATTGCCGCTTTGTTATATGTGTTTATCCGTACGGGAAAATGGAATTTATTTTGCGCGCTTAATGGCTCTCTAGCAGGTTTAGTGGGCGTAACGGCTGGCTGTGCTTTTATTGCGCCTTGGGGAGCGGTATTAATTGGCTTGGTGGCAGGCGTATTGGTAATTGTGGTTGTAGACTTTATCGAGTCCTTAGAAATTGACGATCCTGTGGGCGCGTTTGCGGTGCATGGTAGCTGCGGGATGATGGGAACCTTGGCTGTAGGTTTTTTAGGACTGCCAGAGTTAACTGTAAATAAAAAAGCAGGGTTACTTTTGGGCGGTGGGTTTGATTTATTGATAGTTCAGGCGATCGGAGTTTTAGCAATTATTGTGTTTACAGTAATTTGTGCTTTTGCGATGTTCTCGCTATTAAATATATTTGGACGACTCCGAGTAGATCCTATTGCAGATCGAGTAGGGATTGATGTTTACGAGCATGGTGCCTCAGCTTGGCCCGATGTCTATCCAATCGATCACCTAGTCGGATTAGAAGATGAGTCCGAACAAAATCAACTGATTTCCTAAAGGATTGGTGAATTTCAAGCCTAAATACCTAATTAAATACTTAAATGATTCAGCTTTAGTTTGATGTAAAAAATCCGACCTACTAAGGAGAAAGTCGGAAAAATATCAATTAACGATTAAATGAAATAATTAAACTGCCAGTACAAATAGTTGCTAGTACAAATAGTTAGTACAGATTTTCTTCTTGATGGGTTTTAATGATCAGATCGGATTGAGGATAAGCCACACAAGTTAAAACATAACCTGCTTCAATTTGCTCGTCATCAAGGAAAGATTGATCGGCTTGATCGACTTCACCTTTTTCAATTTTACCTGCACAAGAAGAACAGGCTCCAGCCCGACAGGAGTAGGGTAGGTCTAGTCCTTGTGCTTCGGCGACATCGAGAATGTATTCATCATCGGGGACTTCAATAGTGGTATTAAGACCCTCAGCTTCGTTAATCAGTGTGACCTTGTAGGTTGCCATTTGTAGTAATCCTTTCAATACCTTTCAATACTTTCAATAACTAGGGAGCAAGACTTACATGAATTATTATTCAGAAAAATCTGAACGATTCAATTTAGCTTGCGATCGCATAATAACCTCATGTATGGGTATAAAGCTAAATTTAATTAAAAATATTTCGATTCAGCTAACTCTTTGGTGTCAGATTATACATTTGAGGGTCTAAATAGCTAAGATTTATACTAAACAGGGGTTATAAGCATTCTGACTATATTAAAATTGACAAGAATTAAGGTAAATTTCCCTGTCTGATTCAAAAGTGTAATCACCGAGCACCTTTGCTATATAAAATTTGAATAAGTAGTTACATGAGTAAGTTGGATAAGTGCGACTAAAAATGCCAGTAATTTTTCTCTAGCTTACTGCGTAAATAATCAAGCTTGACTGACTGGTAAAGTTACCCTAACCCAAGCCCCACCAGTTTCAGGATGATTATCAACCGAGATCGTACCTTTGTGGGACTTAACGATTTGGCGGGCGATCGCCAAGCCTAAGCCATTTCCATCTTGACTACCTTCTTGGAGATTAGCTTCTAGTGGGGCAGAGTGGTAAAAGCGATCGAAGACGTGGGGTAATGCGATCGCCGTAAATCCAGACCCCGAATCAATAATTTCTAACAATATAGTTTTTTGAGATCGGGTTTCTGGATTTTTTAAAATCTCCACATTAATGGAAATAATTTGCAGAGGTGGACTGTGTTTAATACTGTTATGCAAAAGATTTAAAAGTAAGCGATAGATCTTGGATTCATCAGCTTCAATTTTTAATTCAGCTATTCCCCAATATTCCAGCTTTATTTGTTTAGCATTAGCTAAAGGTTCTAAGCTATTCCAAGCACTTTGAATAATTTCTGAGACATTTATAGTTTCTAGGTTCAATTTTAGGGGCATACCCATATTTACTTGCCCTAGATCGAGAATATCTTGAACCAAATCACTAAGGCGAATTGTCTGCTTGATTAGTGTTCCCAACCACGGGTAGAGATCGGGAGTAACTCGTTCTTGTAATGATTCGGCAATTAATCTAATCGAAGTAATCGGAGTTTTGAGATCGTGAGCTACGTCTGCTGCCCAGCGATCGCGTTGTTGAGCTAAAAGGATGGATTCTTGTCGATCTTCGATAAAAATTCCGATATGTCCGTTGGCAAGCAGTAAACTGGAGCCTCTAATTGAAATATCTGCTTTTTCAACTGGATGGAGGGGATCGTCAACGGTAGGATGGAAAATCCACTCTTTTTGGCACGCTTTATTTGTAGTTCGAGTTTGTTCGATTAATCGATCTAGCTCGTAGGAACGGATAATTTTAAGCAACAGTTTTTTTTCTGTATTCTTTTCTCCGTCAGTGCGATCGAATTTACGATCCAGTTGGCTACCCAGCTTAATATTAGGATCGATACTCAAAAGATTACAAGCTCGATCATTACAAAAAAATACATGGTTTTCATCATCTACCTGTAAATAACCCACAGGAACCTGTTGTAATATATCCTGCCAAGTTAGGATCTGGCTTTCTAGGTTCGCTAATTCTTGACTCGCAGTGTTATACAAGTTATTTCTTGGCGATCTCCGCCCCAAATACCCGACTAAAAAACTGCCAATTATTACTCCCACTAAGAATAAAATCCATTCCACTACCAAACTCCTTTACCTAAAAACTCCTAAAAACCAGCCAAAATATTTCAGATAGATTTAGATCTGCCCCAACTAAAAAATTCTTTACTAAATCCAAGAAAATTACATTCTTATTTAAGATTACTTTGCCCTTTAAATTAGCGATCGCCAACACAATGTTTTTTCAATATTCAAAGCCAGTAATTAAAAAGATCCGAGTTTTTTACTCAAATGTCCGAGTTTCAAGCTTGTCTATACTTTAGAAGACTTTAAGAGACTTTAGGAGGAATCACTTAAGCGATCGCTATGTTAAACTGCCAATAAGAATCTAGGCTGTTCGCGCTCAAAATTCGGTCGTAATCCATACGTGCAATTCTTAAGAGAAAGTATGCATAAAACCCAGTCTTATCTATTAACTCTATTAGTTCTTGCGGTATCGTTAAATGCATGTGGTAGTGGCGATAAGCCTCCTGCGGCGGGAAATTTTTGGTAATTCTCTAGAGCAATTCAATATCATGGTAATGTCTGCGTCCAAATATCAGATTGCGATCGCTATTCTGTCAACAGTAATTGGCACTATGATTGGTTCGGTTGGAGTTGGTGAAGTTTTTAGTCGTCCTCCAAATGTGGACACGCTGCTGCGAGAAACCAGTAACGAGTTAAATAAAAAGTTGCCAATGATGTTAGATAAGGAAACTAGACTTGATACTACTATTCCCGCTCCCAACAAGACTTTTATTTACAAATACACTCTTATTAATATCCTCGCCAAAGACTATAACGGCAATCTTGTTAAATCTAAGATCAGACCGATCGCTTTACGGAATTACAAAACAAATCCCAGCATGAAGCCCTTTCGAGACTTATCTGTGAACCTAAAGTATCAATATTTTGATAAAAAAGGTACTTTCTTCATGAGTTTTGATATTAGTCCCAAGGATTTTTAGTTTGTTTGAGCGGATTAATTCTATGACAGAAGTTCCAAATGAGCTAGTTAAACGATCTGTTTTCTCAAATTTTTGGCGATCGCAGGCTTAATTTAGCTATCTTTACTAAACACTACTTAAATCTAGTATTTGGAGCGTCACTATGATAATTTCTAGGGATCTCAAGCCAATCTCAATAATTGATTACATTGATTACCCTGAAGAAAACTTTGAACCGATGCCTGAAGGCGATAAACAAAGGCGCAATCTTAGTTATACAACTGAAGCTCTAAGGTTATGGTTTGAGTCCGATCCAAATGTATATATTTCGGGAAATCTATTTATCTTTTACGAGCAAAACAAACCCGAAAAAAGGATAGCTCCAGATACATTTGTAGTATTCGGCATGAGCAATCAAGATCGATTAAGTTACAAAATTTGGGAAGAAGGTAGAAAAGCTCCTGATTTTGTTCTAGAGATAACTTCTAAAGGCACAATGACCAAAGATCGCGACCAAAATCCTTTAATCTACAGAGATTTGGGAGTGCGGGAATATTTTCAGTTTGATCCCATAGGTGAATATTTAACTGAATATTTAAGACCATCCTTACAAGGCGTGAGATTAGAGCAAGGTAATTATGTAAATATTAGTTCTACTTTGCTAGATAACGTCTTGTCATTATCTAGTGAGGTTTTGGGGTTGGATCTGCATTTGTATCCCGATCGCGGCTTCCGTTTTTACGACCCAGTAACTAACCAAATTTTACGTTCTTACGCTGAAGCAGAATTAGAAAGATCGCTACAACAACAAGCTAGATTTCAAGCCGAAGCGATCGCCGCGCAAGAGAGAAAACAAAAAGAGAAACTGGCTACCTACTTAAGATCCTTGGGCATAAATCCTGACAAAATTTAACTAACTTAATCTAATAATTTACAACTAATTAGGTTAATAATAAGTTAGTACATAATATCAAGACTAAACTATAGAGTAACAATTACAATTATAGTAATAGATTAAACAAAGTACGACTTATATATAGCCACATACATATAAAAAATAACTAATTTTAGATAAAAATCTTAGAGTTTTATTCCTATAAATATATAGATTATTTCTGTGTTAGACTCAACTTAGTCTATGTTTTAATATTTATTTTCTATAGAAAGCTATATATTATATAAATACCAATATCTATACAATACTATGACATCTTTATCCGAGGCAACCTACGGACAACGCTATCAACATGGTATAGATTTAATAGCTTGTATTCGGACTTTCTCTGACTATGCCCCGACTAATGCTAATTTAACCATAGATTCCCTTGAGGCTCTGCTCAAACAGATTGATATGGCTAATAGTGATGTTACAAGTCGTCAAAATGCGATCGCTCTGGGTAGAGAAAAACGTAATGATGGTTATTATGGCGATCGGGGTTTAAAAAAGCGATCGGCGATGATCCGCGATTATCTTGCCTCGTTGCCCGAAGGACGAAATAGTATTTCATTTAAATCCGTACAGGTATCTTGCCAAAAGTTAGTCAACTATCAAAAGTCCAAATCCCCTAAAACTGAGCCCACAAAAAAGACTTCTTCCCAATCCGAAACTAGCTTTGGGTCTATGTTACAACAGGGGAAAAGTATCCTAGCCATCATTTCAGCACTGCCAGTTTACGCTCCCACCAATGCCGATCTTAGGGTTGATAATTTTAAAGCCTTTTTACTAGACCTCGAAGCCTGCAATCAAACCGTGGCAGAACTGCAAATTGCCCTCAGTCAAGCTATTCAAAATCGCGCTCAACTCTATGAAGGTGATACGGGTTTGCGATCGCGCTTTACGATGATTAAAAGTTATGTTGCTTCTACCTTTAGCAAGCAGTCTGCGGAATATGCACAGGTACTTAAAGTTAAGTATTAAGGGTTAGAGGATGGCAGTTAGCTTAAAGTCATTTCGGAATATTCTCACCCGATAATTGCTTCTTAGCATCTTTACTTTCGTATACGCATTCAACTTTCGGAGTCTTTTCCAGATCGCCCGTATAGCCAAAAGTATTCATCCGATCTTTACAGTCGCGGATATCTTGATCGTTAATAGCATTGCGCTGAAGCAGCAAGTTCCAGTTATTTGGAAGTACGACACAGCCCGGTACCGTTTTTGCTTGGCTGACAAAGACATTAAATGGATTGAGCGTGACGTAGACTTTGCTAGTCATCACCATCGCCGAAGCCCCATAATTATTACAAAACTCCCGACTCGGAGCGTTCACATCCAAGCTAATGGCATCAACCGTTTGAGGTGTAGGATTAAGGGTAGATAGAGCCACTCCCAAGCCCAGTCCTAGAGCAAAAATAGCCGCAACGATCGCAAGTTTTACCCCCGAACTCATACCAGAGTTTAAACCAGAGGAAGGTGAAGCAGGTGGGCGACGACGAGCCATAGAGTAAGTCTACTTTGAGTATTTGTTTTTACTTTAACATTCTATCAAGCCCACGAAATTAAGCACAAATTAAGACTCGATCGCTCAACCAGATAAATCACATAAATTTGGCACGTCAACTAAATCTGCAATAAGTCTGCAAGTTAAGCTAGAGGGCGGTAAACTCTGTAGTTAATCTCAGGAAAGATATTATCCATGTATTCCACATTCTCTAACCAACCGCCATCGATCGTACCTGCGTTAATATCATCAAAAAGTTTGTTAAATCTGGAAAGATGCGATTTAGTGCGGCGTTCGGCGTAGGGCACCATAGTTCCAGTCCGCATGATAAATGCCCAATCCGAAGACTGTGCCAGTAATAATTCACGAGCAGCTTGATTGAGAGCTTTTAGTTCCAATTCATCCTCTGGTTCGCGTGCAGACATAGAAATCATCCGTTCGGCGGCTTTATGTAAGTGCGGATAAATCCAAGCATTAGTTTCATTTAGCCAGTATTCATGAAAGCCTTTATGTCCCCAACTTGACTGGGCGGGACGGCATACTTGTTGGGTGGGGCGATCGCGTAAATAGTCAGCAAGGTGAGTCATGGCAAAGGTATTTTGATCGAAGTGCGACTTACGGATCAAATAATCTATAAACCAAGGTCCTTCATACCACCAGTGCCCAAATAGCTCGGCATCGTAAGGAGATACGATAATTGGTTCGCGTCCCATGATTTTGGATAGATACTCTACTTGCCGTTCGCGGTTAAAAGCAAAGTTACTAGCGTGTTCGGCGGCTTTTTCCTTTGCCCAGTAGGGATCGTAAAGCTGTTTGGCACTTAAGTCCATGCCCCGACCTGTGATTTTGTGATATTTCACCCCAGTATTTTTGCGCTGACCGTTGGGCATAATGTAGGGCTTAATGTATTCATAGTCAGCTTCCCAGCCTAAATCTTTATAAAACTCGCGATATACAGGATCGCCCGGATAGCCGACTTCAGACGACCACACCTGTTGCGAAGATTCGTGATCGCGCCCAAAAACTGCCACGCCAGATTCCGTAAAAATAGGTGCATAGGTGCCATAGCGCGGACGAGGTGTTCCATATAAGATGCCATGTCCATCTGTCAAAAAATAGCGCAACCCGACATCGGCAATCATGCGTTCTAAACCTTCAAAGTAGGCACATTCTGGCAACCAAATCCCATTAGGGGTCTTACCAAAGGCGGTTTGATAATGCTCGACTGCGACTTGTAACTGCGCCCATACAGCTTGAGGATACATTTGCATGAGCGGTAGATAGCCGTGGGTGGCTCCACAGGTAATGATTTCAAGGTTATTGCTATCGACAAATTGCTTAAAAGCTTTTACAAGATTGCCGTTATATTTTTCCCAAAGCGATCGCACCTCAGCAAATTCTCGAACGTAGTAATCAGCTAAATAACGCAAATGTCCGTGATTGTTAACTTCATACTCGGTTTCAACTAATTTTTGCAGCTTGGCTAAATGTAAATCGTAGCGTTCTTGTAATAGGCGATCGCTCAGCATAGAAATAAGCGGCGGGGTCATGCTCATGGTAATTTTGAAATCGATACCATCCTTTTTTAAGCCTTCAAATACTTTTAATAGAGGAATATAGGTTTCTGTAATTGCCTCGTAGAGCCACTCTTCTTCTAAAACATATTCACTTTCAGGGTGTCGGACAAAGGGCAGATGAGCGTGCAGAACTAGGGCAAGGTATCCAGTAGTCATATATTGTTTTTATTTAGAGATTGGGTAAAGGCAGATAAAAAGCAGATAAAAATAAGTCATACCCAAGGCTTATATTCCAGCAATTCTAAAATATTAAAGCAGTACTAATGTACTTAGTTAACAGATGTTAATCCGATCTTAGAGAACTTTGAATTTAGGATGCCAGATTTAGAGCATCAAATTATTAAAAATAGTTTTATTAGGACTTACGCAGCGTAAAAAGAAAACCTATATTTAAAAGGGTTTTGGGGCACAGCCCTCAAACTCCATCCCGATAAGTTTCTGTGAATTTGAGTGCGTAAGTCCTATTTATTAAAAATAGTTAGTTCCAAAAATAAATAGAGTGATTAAATCTAATATAAAATTTACTCATAATAAAGGTAAAGAATAGATAAGTCCTATTGCATCAAAGTCTTCTATATTGGGAAAATATACAAACTAAAAATATATAAAACCAATCTAACTTATCAGAGTCTATGCTTTAGGTTTCGCCTAGGGTTAACGAGTACTACCTGAAATAAATTAGACTTAACTAAGAGTTTTAATTAATTATTTAATATCTAAATCTAAAATTTAAGAAAGTAAGGGAGAAATTTTTATGCAGGATGCCGTATCCACCCTGATTGGGATGTACGATACCACTGGACGTTATTTAGATCGGGCGGCGATCGATGAACTTAAGTCTTATTTTGGCACTGGTACGGCTAGGTTAAAAGCTGCATCCACAATTACAGCTAATGCGGCGGCTTTAGTGCGTCAATCTGGTACCAGATTATTTGAAGTCGTGCCAGATTTAATCCGTCCGGGTGGTAATGCCTATACAACTCGCCGTTATGCTGCTTGTCTGAGAGATATGGACTATTATCTCCGTTATGCTACATATGCTTTAGTGGCTGGGGATAACTACGTTTTGGATGAAAGGGTGCTGCAAGGGCTACGGGAAACCTATAATTCTCTTGGAGTTCCAATTGGTCCGACCGTGCAAGGTATTCAAATCATGAAAGAAGCTGTGATGGTTTTGGTAGGAGTTAATGCTGATTGGTTGGCTGAACCCTTTGACTATATGTCTCGCGAGCTTAGTGAAACTAATATCTAGAAGGTTAGTGAAGGTTAGTAAAAGTTAATTTTTTTTAATTTATTTATTTGGGGTTATCCGCCCCTTTTTTTATGAAGACTTGAGATAGCGATCGCGGGCTTGATTTTTAATCATTAAAATTGCTTCCCCATTCGTCCAATGCTTGATTTTTGGTAGCGGTGGAGTATTACTAAATCGGGTTAATTCTAGGTTATCTCCGACAATATCGGCAATTACCTCGGCGATCGCTTTACAGCACTGACGGGGATAGCGGACGACCTGTTCTTCACAAAATCTAATGACAATCCAACCTTTAGTTACAAAAAACTGGTTGCGGCGATTGTCTTTGCCCACGTAATGAATGGGTTGGCTGCGGGTATAGGGTTCGTCGATTTCTATGTCTATGTATAAATTTAGACCGCGATCGATATAGGCAAAGTCGGGGGAGTAAGGCTTAGGAAAGTTAGGAATTGTCAAAGTCAGCCGTTCGTGGATATTATCCTCAAAATAGCGTTTGAGATATTTGGCAAATTTAGCCTCTGACATTCCCCGTCTAGCTTTGCTATTGTGACCATCGTGTGGTTTTGTTTTTTTGAGAATATCTAAGAGTTGTCGCTGTCTAAATTCGGTAATATTTTCAGGACTGAGTAAGCGTTTTACTTCTTCGTCATGTTCGGTTTTAAGGCGATTATAAGTTTCTAACTTGGCGGGAAAATCCTTTAGTTCTTGTTCATATTTTTGCAGTCGAATGGGATAGGTATTTTTGAGAATTACAGATTGGATGGCGATCGCTATTAAACCCAAAACCAGAAACCCTATAGCAAGGGGCGGCTCTAATATTAAACCTATGCTTAAAACTAGAATTATTATCAATTCGACGATCGTTAATGAGATATTTAGGGACTGCGGAATTTTAGGCGATCGAGGTTGGATATCCTGAAATTTCGGCACCTTCGGCATGGATGACTTTAGCTTCTTAAGCGACGGCGGAATCATGATAATTGGGTAGTAGCTCATGAATTTGGATAATTTTTCCACAAACTTGTAGTCTCCCGAATACTCTTAAAATTACCATTGCCCAACACTAGATGATCGAGTAAAGGAATATTCAAAAATTCTGCACCTTGAAGCAGTTGCTCGGTTAAGGCAATATCTTCGGGGCTAGGTTCGGGATTACCAGACGGATGATTGTGTGCCACGATGAGCTTTACTGCCCCACTTTTTAGGACTTCTCGGAAAATATCGCGGGGATGTGCCAATGTTTCAGTCGCCGTTCCGATCGTAATTACTTTCTGGGACATGATCCTATTTTTACTGTCTAGCATTAATACCGCTAATCGCTCTTGAGTTTGCCACATTAATTCGGGGCTGAGGGCGGCAACTGCAATACTGGGATCGGTAATTTGCACTCGCTCAGGAGGACGAGCATAAAAAGTCCGTTTGCCTAATTCGATCGCCGCTAAAATAGTCGTAGCCTTCGCCATACCGATTCCTGAAATTTTCATCAGTTCTTGAATCGAGACATTTTGTAATCCTTCTAAGGGATCGTTGAGATTTTGTCCGACAGTTTTTAAGATCAACTGCCCTAACCCTACTGCCGAGAGCTTCCCCGCACCCTGCCCCGTGCCTAATAAAATTGCTAAAAGCTCGGATGTCGATAGCTGAGTCACCCCATGAGTTACCAGTCTTTCTCGCGGTCGCTCGCTGGCAGCCATGTCGGAAATTCTGAGGGAATAGGCAGTCATAAATTTTAATTTAGCTGAGTAAACTTTAACGATTGGTCACTTCCATCAACATAAGTCAATAAACAATGATCTTCCAATTTCAATTGTTCCCATTACTTTTAAGCGGCTAAAATCGTTTCTAATATTAAAAATGCTTGTTGACAAGAATTAAGATTATTCTAATATGCGAAAGTAGGCTTTCTGAGTTCTTACTCTATTAATCAACACTTATTAAAAGATAAAGTAACTATGTTATGTCAGCACTAGATATCCCAGATAAGTATGAGTACGGTATAAAGTTACTCTTGCAAATGAATGATGAGACTGGAAAGAAATTCATTAAAGCCCTGAGTGAAAGCCAACCGACATTATTTATTGAAAACTTAGTTAAATCAGTTTCCCAAAAACTTAAGGACATACTGACTCCACCAAACGTTGAAGATATTATAGAGGCTTTACTTGCACTATACGGAGTAAGAGATTCTTTGGATGTAGAAACTTCTGAATTTATTAAAGATTTAGAAGAAGCAGTATTAGAGTCTGAGAGTTTCTCTGATATTTCTAATAATTTACAAATATCTAAGCCACTTATAGCAGAGTTATTAGACCTTGATGAACCTCTTTCAATAGCATCTAAAGCGTTTAATATTTTGCTTGATCATGAGCGCATATTTCTTGGTTCAAAAATACTAACTGATATCCGCCCAATATTTAGAAATAGAAATGTTGAAAGTCCCATTGGTGCTGTAATTGTCCACATGCTTAAGATAGATTATAGAGAAGGGTCGAAGAGTAAAGAATTCTTTATAGCTCTTGATACTGGCGATATTAATAAGTTAGAACATGTTTTGAAAAGAGCAAAATTAAAAGAAAAAGCTATTCAGCCTTTATTAAAGACAGCAGGTGTAGTTTATTTAGATGTTGAACAGGACTAAAAAATGCAAAGCGTATTATCAAGAGATTTAAAAGAGTCATTAGATACTAGAAAACAAGTTGAAATCTTCTCTGATTTTTTCAGAAAAACACGTAAACAAACTTCACAAGTCTCACAAAAGCAGTCCAGCAGTTATAAAGATTCTCTGATAAGAATAACCTCAACCCCAGTCAAGGATGAGTCTAGAAAGACACGCATTAATTCTCGTCAAAAATTTGACGCCTTCTCCAGACAATGGCATGAAGAAACTTTTGTACTTTCTTCCACTACTGAAATCTGTAGCCATAATGCGTATTTAGAAATTATTAATATGGGTGATGAAGTACTACCTTTTATTTTGGAAGATTTAAAAAAATCACCTGATCACTGGTTTTCAGCATTAAGATCTATTACAGGCAGTGACCCAGTTTTGCCAGAGCAACGTGGAAGAATGAAGCAGATGACTAAAGCTTGGATTGATTGGGGCTTTGAAAATGGTTATTTAAATCACTAGTTTGACACAGGTTTATGGCTGTTAAAAATGACGATATAAGTTTGATAACTCAAAGTTTTCCCAGTTTAGAATCTTCTGGCTATAAAGTTACTAGTGCTGCTACTAAAGAGTATAACTGCATTGCATGGGCAGCAGGAGAAGATGACATTTGGTGGTGGCCTCATCATGACTCTTATTGGCCTACTGGAATACCCAAAGAAGAAAAAATTGAGTCTTTTATTGAAGCCTACCAAACCATTGGTTATGAAATCTGTAAAACTTCAAATTTTGCACAAGGGTATGAAAAAATTGCTATATACACAAAAATAATAGATGGCAAATCTATTCCTACTCATGCCGCTAGACAACTACCTAATGGGAAATGGACAAGTAAACTTGGTACAAAAGAAGACATTGAACATAACGATTTAAATGCAATAAGCGGTTTCTGGTATGGATATCATGTCCGCTATATGAAAAGAGCTATTTCTATGTAAGGGACTTCCAGATAAAAAATCATTCCAATTTTAATGTTGGGACATACAAAA
>CAZLKI010000027.1:12180-17075 GCA_964560035.1 uncultured Synechococcus sp. | reverse complement strand
CCCACCGTCACCTACAAGTAGATCGTTACCTGCATCTCCAAACAGGCGATCGTCTTCTTCTCCTCCAAACAAGCGATCTTCGTTATTTCCACCATTTAGAATATCAGCCCCAGCATCTCCATAGAGGATATCGTTACCATCACCTCCACTAAGAGTATCAATATCTTCACCACCATAGAGAATATCATTGCCCAAACTACCATCAAGCGTATCATTTCCATTACCTCCCGTGAGGACATCATCAAATATCTGACCCGTGATAATATCATTTCCATCACCGCCGACTAGATAGAGTGGACGAAGTGCATTGAGAATAGCTATTTCTGTAAAAATTGGGACTGTAAATGGGGGAATAAGAGGAAGGCGACTAATTATCCGAGTAAAGTTAATATCATCATCTCCAGCACTTCCATAGATTACTTTCTTTCCATCCCGTTCATATGAGAGAAATGGAGATGAAGCTATATCAAAAAAATATCCAACGCCATTATTGATTGGATTGACAGGAAGCTGTGCAAGTCCTGCAGCTTTTTCTAGAAAGCTAGTTCCATCAACTGCATCCTTCTGACTTATGTATTGTAATGAGTCGTAGTTAGAATATACTTTTCCAGTGCCTGAAAAAAATATGTCAACCGATTTATCATTGCTTAAATTATAGGGATCTAGAGTCGGTTTCAGGAGTAGATTATTTGCAAGTGTAGCCAAGCTTTCAGAGCTAGTGAAATCAAAATTGTCAATAACAGGACTTACCTCCAGATTGATAATATTTTTTGAACTTCCATTCACAATAAAAATTGCATTTGCTGCTTTGAGTTCAAATGGAGTACTCCCGAATATATATGCACGTTCAGGGAAATCGCTTTCAAAAATTCCTAAGCCATATTGGGAGAAGTTTTTTATTGAATCATTTGGAACTAGACTAAGTAAAGTTATCAATTGTGCGAATGTATATGTCCCATCAGGAAGTGATGATTCAAAAAATTTTCGCACAGCAGGGAATAACGCTGGCAGAGCGAATCTGCCACTGCTTTCATTCATGTACTAGCTTGCATCAAATGTGATTGATGGCTTTGACGAAGCAGGAGGTCTGATGTGAAGGTTATAATCGCTTGGATCGGGAAATCTTGTTCCAAACACCAAAAGTTTAGTGATTTCGATAGCTCTAGATGCGTCTGTCATGTCAAGTATTCCTTAAATTATTGTTGATGAACTATGTTGAACTGAGAGTAGAAACTGAAACAAATTATTTATTATTTAAATGAGTTAATCTCCTAAGCCCGATAAAACTGCTATTCCAAGACTAGGGAATATAACTAATTGCCCTTCTCGATGTCCTGTATAAAATGCTCCTACTCTATAAGATTCTAATTCTATTTTCTTCACTAAATTTTCGTCATATCCTTTTTTTAGAGCACACTCTAACCCGCTCCCAAAAGACCTATTATCATTAGTATTTTGAATAGGAGTTTGCTGCCATTGCGAGTAAACATCATACATACCCATACTTCTCCGGCCTTCTTTAAAATAGCCTCTAGATTTTGTTGCATCATCAAAAAATGCCAATCCTTCTCGACTGATCTTATTTAATGTAGAGTCAGATAATTTATAAACTCCAAAAAAACATGTATCTAGAATATTACCGTCAGCAGTTGAAACAGAGCCAATTGTTTCTATTTTTCCTGGCAATAAATCTGTAAATAAGTTTTGCCTGTAAAACCACCCCCATACATTGCATGACGGTATAGCAAACAAAAGAGGAATTATTATAAATAAAACTAATGTAACTGACGTTTCTTTTAAATTTTTTTTCATTTGTTATGCTTAAACAAAAATATTACCTCTGTTTATTTTTATAATGAAAATTTTGTATTCACATATTGAAGAATTGTCTAATAGAGAAAAATAATGTTAGTAAAGAAAACCTTCTAACACTAAATTAATAGATACTAGTGAGCTTTTTTGAATTGCAAATTAACTTACCACTGTTTACAGATTTACTAAGTTAAGGAGTTTTTAAGGAATAGATAAGATTTAGGTTTAGGGTTTTAAGATTCATACTTTAATCTGAAGTCGGATAGTGGAGCTATTGAACTTGAATGGTCTTTCTTTTTACTCGGAATGCCAAGCTTTGAACTCGAATGGTCGAGCTAATCAACTCGGATGTTCTCACTTTTTACTCGGAATGCCGAGATCTGAACCTGAATAATACCGATTTAAGAAATCTCCGCGCTCGATCGAGACTTACGGATTTGAACTGATAGTTTTAGGCTAATTTAGAAGATATCAACATAGGTTAAATAGTTTTAAGAGGGCAAAAATAACCATTTTTTAGTTGAGCCACAGCATGATTTGCGGCTTTTACCATTTGTTCGTCATGGGTCGTGACTAAAATCGTTACCCCTGCTGCATTAAGTTTCTTAAAAATCTTTATTACTTGCCAAGCATTTTCGCGATCGAGATTTCCCGTAGGTTCGTCGGCTAGAAGTAGAGTAGGCATATTTACGATCGCCCTGGCAATACTGGTTCTTTGTTGTTCCCCACCTGATAATTCTTCAGGAAAGCAATCGGCTTTATCAAGCAAATCTACAGTTTTAAGTGCTGGTAAAAGTCGGCGATCGATCTCGCGTTTGGGTAATCCTTGCGCCATCAAGACAAAACCTACATTTTCGGCAACAGTACGGCGGGGAATTAATTTATAATCTTGAAACACCACCCCAATCTGACGGCGGAGCATTGCTAGAGCGTTACCTTTCAAGTTATTGATTTTAATTCCATTCACAACTACATCGCCACAGGTAGCTTGCTCGGCACCATACAAAAGCTTAAGGAGAGTAGATTTGCCCGAACCCGATCGCCCAATAATAAACAAAAAATCACCCTTAGTTAGCTCAAAATTAATGCCATTTAAGCCAATTACACCGTTATCATAGACCTTCTTGACATTTGTTAATTTAACTATAACGGAGCGATCGGATGGCTCACTAGGCTGAGATTTAGGCTGAAATTGCGTAGATTCTAGGGACTGAGATAAAAAATCAAACGGAGTCTTTAACATTTTCTCGCCCTACTAATTTGCTCACTACTTGCCATACTACAGCGAATACAAAATGCGGTAAAGCCAACATCCGTTTTGCCCGCCAAGGCTCTTTATATAATCGGTATACCCACTCTAGATGATGATCTCTCAACCACCGAGGCGCGCGGGTTTTCTGTCCAGACCAAATATCAAAACTGCCGCCCACCCCAATCCACACTGTATTTGGGCATAGATAGCGATGATCGCGAATCCAAAATTCCTGTCTGGGAACGCCCAACCCTACTAAGATAATTTGCGGTTGCTTTTCCTGAAGCTCTTGACATAGTAATTGGTCTTGCTCATCATTAAAATACCCATCCCAGACTCCAGCGATCGCCAAGCCCGAAAATAATTGCTCCCATTTAGCGCTTACGGTTTTTGCCACACCTGGAGCTCCGCCAATTAAAAACACCTGCCAATCCTGAGTAGATGCCAATTTTACTACCGATTCCGCTAATTCAATACCAGGACAGCGATTAACTTTGATTCCTTGCGATCGCAAAAACAAAACTACTCCCGAACCATCAGGAATGACCAATTCTGCTTTACAGATTACAGATGCCAACTCAAGGTTCTTCTGGGCTTGCATTGCCATTTCGGAATTAATTGTGACTATATGAGTGCCTTTACCATTACTTAACTTTTCTTTTACACAGCCCAAGTAATCATCGGAGATGTGCACAGGTAAGCCTAAAACCAAATATTCAGGCATTAATTTCACTCATGAATTCGATATCAAAATACTCTACCTTAGTCTGGATCGATCTTGAGCGGCGAGAAATTGTTATCTCCTAAAATTAAATCTAAATTGGCTTTTTCTATAAATCCCTAGATCGAAATTCCCAAATACAATTCTTTTACTG
The DNA here is from genome assembly GCA_964560035.1 of uncultured Synechococcus sp. Lineage (GTDB taxonomy): Bacteria > Cyanobacteriota > Cyanobacteriia > Pseudanabaenales > Pseudanabaenaceae > PCC-7502. The sequence continues at coordinate 13,136 of CAZLKI010000027.1, read as the reverse complement.
GTCTTTTACTGGCGAGAGACAATCTTCTCAAAATCTACTTGAGTTTCTTGTAGTAACCGACTGCGACTGTCATTGCGATCGCCGACTAAATGTGGAACGAGATTGCGAGACTGCAAAGCCATATGTACTTGTAAATGCGCTACATACTCACTTAATTCATTCCCAATACTTTCAGTTTTGTTGGCGGATCTAGCCGAAATATAATCAATCACAGTATTTTTCCTTATCGTATTAAAGTTTATGGAATTAATCTCTGGTTTTTTGCGGTCTTAAAACTTACGTTCTTGCCATTAAGCTTGGATGAAACTTGATAACGCTACTGAACCCAACATTACACTTATCAGGATTATGTATAAGGCAATAAAAATCTATCATACTCATAGCATTCACTATAGCAATTGTAATTAAGCGTAATATCAATAACGATCGCACTATGGGATATGCTAAAAGCATCAAATAATCCTTAATTAAATTCCCTTAATTAAATTCATGGTCAAACGTGCTCTAGCTATCCTACTTGTGATATTTAGCCTTTCGCTTAATGGCTGTGTCACTCGTACAAGCGGATTAGCCCCTTTTGTGGATAGCAGAGATGGATACAGTTTCCTTCATCCTAATGGCTGGCTCCAAACGAGTGTAAAAAACGGACCCGATGTAATTTTTCACGATATTGTGGAACCTTCAGAAAATGTATCGGTGGTAATTGGCAAGCTCAAAAGTGTAAAAACCTTAGAAGAAATTGGTAGTCCGCAAGACATTGGGCTTCGCATTCAAGCAAAAGTGATTGGTTCTCCTAATGCCAATTTAGTCAGTGCCGAATCCTACGAACATAATGGCAAGCCCTATTATTTGTTAGAATACAAAATTTCTAGCCCTACAAACAAATCAAATGAATCTAGGCACGATCTAGTCAGCGTCACCGCCAATGATGGTAGCTTTTATACTCTGAGTATTTC
>CAZLKI010000027.1:7484-12080 GCA_964560035.1 uncultured Synechococcus sp. | reverse complement strand
TTAATGGAGAAGCAGGACTACAAAAAGCGCGGCAAATATGTCCTTCGTTAATCATTTGTGACTGGATGATGCCTTTAATGGATGGGTTAGAAGTTTGTCGTAATGTTAAAAATATATCTAGCCTTGCCAACACCTACTTTATCCTGCTGACTTCGCGCGATGGGGAAGAAGATATCGTCAAAGGATTGGAGAATGGAGCAGATGATTTTTTGCCCAAGCCCATTAGAAAAGACGAATTCAAAGCTAGAGTCAGAGCAGGACTAAGACTACACCAAGCTAATAAAGACTTGGAATTTCAAAAATCTCGCTTAGAAGCAGAACAAGCGCAAGCAGCAGAATACGTGCGATCGCTTTTGCCTAAAAACATAGAAAGCGATCTAGAAGGTAAAGTTAGTATTTATTCTTATTTTCAGCCTTCTACCAGACTCGGTGGAGATAGCTTCGATTTTTACTGGCTCGACCAAGATCATCTAATAATTTATTTGCTCGACGTTTCGGGACATGGTGTGGGAGCGGCACTTTTATCAGTATCAGTACTTAATTTACTCAGAACTAAAGGTTTGCAAAGTATAGAAAATGGCGAGCCAGTCGATCTTACCCAACCAAGTCAAGTCCTAAAGACACTGAATGAGTATTTTCAAATGTCTAGATCCAACGATTTATACTTTACGATTTGGTATGGAGTGTATAACAAAAATACTCATGAATTAGTCTATTCCAGTGCTGGGCATCCGCCTGCTGTTTTAATCTCAGATCCTCAATCTCAGCCTTTATCTCTAAAAACATCGGGGCTACCTATAGGAATTATTCCCAATGCTGTTTATCAAGATGCTTCTTGTCAAGTCGATCGACTTAGCGAGCTTTATGTCTTAAGCGATGGCGTGTATGAAATTACCCAAAAAAATGACAAAGTTAGAACATTTAATGATTTTCTGGAATTTATTGTCACCTTGACAGGAGATTCAAAATTAGAGCAGATAGTGTCGCATTCTGTGGCGATCGCCAAATACGGAAACCAACTTGAAGATGATTTTTCGCTCCTACAAGTCTTATTTCACTAACTAAGTCTATCTAAGTCTATTTAATTAATGTTTGAGCAATAACCTAACAATAAATTAACTATTAAGCCTGAATCCAGTATGAAAAGTAAAATCTTGGATACTAGAATAAACTTTAAATATAGTCGCCATGTTAGTCAAATCAAATAACATTTGTACTTGATCCATAGGTGCACAAAGAGCAAGCTCTCCACCAGAATTACGGATTGTTTTAAGAGCAGCGACTAAAGCTCCTAATCCCGAACTGTCCATGAAGCTGACATCTTTGAGATCGATCAGTAAAATTTTGGGTTTGGACAAAGCTATATCAATTACTTCACGGCGAAATTGATTGACATTAGTAACATCTAAACGTCCAGATGGTTGCATTACCCTCACTTCAGGATTCATGCTTAAGCTCCAAAATAAGTTATTAGTTTTTGTCCAGCAGCAAAACAAGACATTGATAAAACCTGTACAGCATCAAAACGCCTACAAATTAGGTTAAATACAGTAAAAGTTTTAACTGAAATTCATTCTTGTGACTGCACGTTACCCTAATTTTACCTTATTAAATAGCCAGCAATTCTTTATCTTTAAGGACAAATATTAGTAATTCTCAGTTTAAAAATTGCCTTACGTTAGAAACTTAAAGAGACTTATTAAAAAAGACTTATTTAAAAAGACTGGCATTTCTTTACAATTAATTAAGACAATCAATTAAATGTTTAACTGTACTTTGCTGGAGATTAGCTAAAACTTAATAGCTTGGTTTTGTACTGAGAACGACTGAATACATCAATTAAAATTACTTTAGACTAAAAATGACCTTAATCGATTCTACCTCGATCCTTAAAGCTTTGACCCCAGTTCAAGATCCAGAATTGCGGAAGAGTTTGGTGGAGCTTAACATGATTCGAGATATAACCATCAAACCCTCTGGCGTGGTTGGTTTTACCCTAGTTCTCAACGGCAACACTACTCCAGCAGTTAAACAAACTCTTATAGATCGATGCAAAACTATTGTTAAATCATTGGATTCAGTTAGCGATGTGTGGATCAAAGTTGATATGCCTATGCCTTCTAACCCTACCCCGACTAGCACTTTAGCTCCAGTTTTAGGTGTTAAACATATTTTGGCGATCTCCAGTGGCAAAGGTGGAGTCGGGAAAACTACGGTCTCAGTAAATGTGGCTGTAGCCCTTGCCGAAATGGGAGCTAAGGTCGGAATTTTAGATGCTGATATATATGGACCCAATGTCCCTTTGATGTTGGGTATGGACGCTGCCAGAATGGAGGTAATCAAGGATGCAAGTGGTAAAGATATAGTTCAACCCGCTTTCAATCATGGGGTTAAAATGATTTCCATGGCTTTTTTAGTCGAAAAAGATCAACCTGTCGTCTGGCGAGGTCCGATGCTTAATGGCGTTATCAGACAGTTTTTATATCAAGCGAATTGGGGAGAACTAGATTATTTAATTGTCGATATGCCTCCGGGGACTGGGGATGCCCAATTAACTTTAATTCAGTCTGTGCCTTTAGTTGGAGCGGTAATTGTAACTACACCTCAAGCTGTCTCGCTTTTAGATGCCCGCAAAGGACTAAAGATGTTTGAACAAATGGGAGTACCAGTATTGGGGATTGTCGAAAATATGAGCTACTTTATTCCTCCCGATCGCCCCGATTGTCAGTACGATATTTTTGGATCTGGTGGTGGCTCGAAAACTTCCATAGAGTTAAACGTACCTTTATTGGGTTGCGTGCCTTTAGAAATTGATCTAAGAAAAGGTGGCGATCGCGGGATTCCGATAGTTTTAGATTGCCCAGAGTCTGCCTCCGCCCAAGCTTTAATTACTATTGCCAAAGCGATCGTTAGTAAAATTAAGGACCGAGTTGAGCCTTAATCGGTACTTAACGAATATTTAGTGAATATAGAATTTCAAAACGAAGTAGATCTAATATTAGGGTTTGTTTAAAAATTCTCTAGGATTATACGACTGGACTTTTAGCAACTGCTCGTAGAGTTCGCGCTCCTTACCTGTGGGATTTTTAGGTACTACGATTTGCACTTCCACATACTGATCGCCAAAACTGCGAGTATCTTTAGGGAAGCCCTTGCCCGCCAATCTTAGCTGCTGTCCCGATTTTACGCCTGCGGGAATATTTAACTTTACAACTCCACTTAGTGTGGGAACTTCTACTTGAACACCTAAAACCGACTCACTGGGAGAAACAGGCAGCTGACAGCGAATATCATAGCCATCCAGACTAAAGAAAGGATGGGATTGTAAATTAATTTTGAGGAATAAATCTCCTCCCGCCGGTCCTTGTCCTTTTAGGCGAATTTTTTGCCCAGTCATAACTCCAGAGGGCATATTTACCTCTAGCGATCGCCCATCTTCCAATCTAATTCTCTCTCTTCCACCCACGTAAGCTCGTTCTAAGGGTAATGTAAGTAGTGCCTCAGTATCGCGGCGAGTTGTGGTTCTAGCTGAAGTATTAGAACGATAGTTATAACTAGGATCGGGTTTACGGGCACCCTCATTTGGGCGAAATTTCCCTAAAAGCTGATCGACAAATTCTTGAAAGTCATTAAATTGACTAAAATCAACATCACCGTTGCGATCGAATTCTTCACTATCGCCATATTTAGGTCTGCCACCTTGAAAGCCGCCCTGCTGCCAAAATTGTCCGAACTGATCGTACTGTTGTCTTTTAGTTGGATCGGATAAAACTTCGTATGCCTCGCTGATATCTTTGAAGCGTTCTTCAGAAACCTTATCGCCGGGATTAAGGTCGGGATGGTACTTGCGGGCGAGACTACGATAAGCTTTTTTAATTTCTTCGACAGTTGCTGTTTTGGGCAGGTTTAAGATTTCGTAGTAATTACGGAAGTTTTGCATAGTTATGAAATGACCACTTAGGAGCTAACTTAACTCTAGAATGCATAATAAACCAAATGAGGATGCGGACGATTGAGGAAAACCGTAAAAATAAAGCTACCCTAACAATATTGGTCAATACTGACAGAGTAGCTTAAAAATATAAGTAGCTTAAAAATATAACATTTGACTTAGAAGGGGAAGGTTAAAGTTTAATAGCGATTTCTACCACCACCACGACTACCTCCTCCGTTGCCACTACCTTCTTCACGAGGTTTGGCTTTATTCACTTTGAGGTCACGCCCCATCCATTCTGCCCCATCAAGAGCCTCGATTGCTGCTGTCTCTTGGGAATCTTCTTCCATGTCAACAAAAGCAAATCCACGCAGCCGACCAGTTTCGCGATCGGTGGGGAGTTGTACTCGCTTAACCTTACCGTAGTCATTAAAAACTTCCATTAAGTCTTCTTGACTGGCTTGGTAGGACAAGTTACCTACATAAATAGTCACTGTAAAATCTCTCCAAAACTGAAAATTCGTTGTTCTAACGCCATACTTCGGAAAGAGCTTGATCAATCATGAAATTGTGCAATTCTTGAACCCGAACTTCGACTACGACCCATTGTAACTTTTTTAGCTTAAAATTAGGTAAATAGATATGCAAAGATTACTTAAGAA
>CAZLKI010000027.1:0-7384 GCA_964560035.1 uncultured Synechococcus sp. | reverse complement strand
TGTAACTTTTTTAGCTTAAAATTAGGTAAATAGATATGCAAAGATTACTTAAGAATTAGATCGATTTAACAATTAATTTAATATTTACATAATATTTTTTCAATAATTTTTTTAATAAACGTTTAATCACCTATTGCAAAAACTAAATATGTGATTTTAATCACTGGTTTTTAGAGTGAAAACTGAGAAAATACTGTCTACTTTGAAATGCTTTTATGTGGTGGAATATACCTAGCGATCGATATTGCCTAGATTAATTTCACTGCTTTTATAATCTAGCCGTATGACAGGCAAAAAATTACAACTTTAGTTAAAACAATACATTTATGCCTATCAGTGAAAACGAATTTTCAATCCATTTTTGGGGGGTAAGAGGCAGTATAGCAACTCCGGGTGTGGGAACAGTACGATATGGGGGAAATACGCCCTGCGTAGAAATGAGGTGTCATGGCAAGCGCATTATTATGGATGGGGGAACGGGTATAAGGTCATTAGGACAAGATCTTCTCAATCAATTGCCAGTACAAGGGCATATTTTCTTTACCCATAGTCACTGGGATCATATTCAAGGATTTCCCTTTTTTATTCCCGCTTTTATTAAAGGGAACACTTTTGATATTTATGGGAGAATTGCCCCTAATGGTGCGACTTTACAAGAACGGCTAGAAGACCAAATGCACCATCCTAACTTTCCAGTACCGTTAAGGGTTATGGGTTCGACCTTAAATTTTCATAATATTGAGGTCGGTGAAAAAATCGATCTTGGTAACGGAGTTACGGTTGAGGCTGGGATGCTCAATCATCCAGGGGAAGCAACTGGCTATAGGGTGGGCTGGGGCGATCGGGCAGCAGTTTATGCCACAGATACCGAACATTTTGCAAATGGAATCGATCGCAATTTAGTAAATCTGGCGCGAAATGCTGATGTCTTAATTCTTGATGCTACTTATAGCGACGAACAATATTGGTCAAAAACCACTCCAAAAGTAGGCTGGGGGCATTCTACTTGGCAAGAAGCAATTAAAGTGGCGCAGGCAGCAAATGTAAAAACCTTGGTTATCTATCACCACGATCCTCTGCATGACGATGACTATCTGGATGAAGTCGGGAGACAGGCTAAGGAGACGTTTCCTGGAGCGATTATGGCAAGAGAGGGTATGATTTTGTCTATATCTGATTCAGGTGACTAGATTTTAGGTAAGGATTTGAGAATTGACAATGAGGTAACTTAGAGGCAACTTAGTCGGAATTTTGACTTAGCCAGTTGATCGCTACTTTTAGCCATGTTTCAAGCTCTTGAGTATTTATCAGTAAAGGAGAAGTGGCGATCGCACTTAGTGCTAGATTAATTTCTTTGGGGCTATATCCTAGTGCTAACAGCGTCATTTCTAGATCTTCTTGAACGGCAACTATAAAAGTACTGGCAGTTCCAACTTGGGATAATCGCCAATCGGCTAGTTTAGATTTTAACTCTAAAGCTATGCGTTCGGCAGTTTTAGTGCCTACTCCGGGTGTAAGGCTGAGAATACGAGTATTACTGGTTACTATGGCTTTTATGAGATCTTCTATGCCTAGCGTATTAATAAGGGCGATCGCCATTTGGGTACCGATTCCCGATACTGCAATTAACTCTCGAAATAAATCCCGTTCGCTTACCGATAAAAACCCAAATAAGCCCAAACGATCTTCGCGTACTTGAAGACAGGTAAATAATTTTAGAGTTTCGTTAAGGCTTGGTAATTTAGTAAGGGTACTGGCAGTCACCTGCACCTCATAGCCAATACCTTGAATATCCAATGTAATTGTGGGTATGGACTTTTTAATATCACCTGTTTTAATTTCTACTAGAGTACCTCTTAAATATCCAATCATCTGATTTGTTTATTGAGGTTTTATCTGGGCTTTTCTTATCTATGCTTTTCTTATCTATGCTTTTCTTATCTGGGCTTGAGAGGGGCAAATTGAGGTAATTTGATTGCAGCAAAAGACTTAGATTTTTCTACGGGTAGATCTTTAGAAGATTGAGCGGCAAGATTTGCTTCAGATCTAGGCTTAATTTTATGACTGGCTTCTTTATTGCCAATTTCAGTTTTGGGCTCACCTTTGCTTTTATCAATACTTTTATCAGTTCTATAAAGAGCTTCACCTCTATATGAAACTTCACTTTTATCACTTTTATTAGATGCTCGATCGGATACGGGAACAGATGATTGATGAGTAGTGACTTGATGATTAGTTGGATCTTGAGTAATTAGATCTTGAGTGAATTGAGGAGAATCAATCTGTAATGGAGCTATATTTAGAGAATTATGTGTGGAATTAAGACTTTCATAAGAACATAGGGCTAACTCTTCCGAATTATCCGAATTAGTAATGGAATGAGTCAGTTTGAGGGCTTGACTATAGATGTGTGCTTCTTTTCCAGAACGATGAGAAGTATCTAAACAACGATGTAGTGCGGCTTTATATTGTAAGGAATTATGCTTTTCAGACTTGATTCGTCTGCGTAGTTCTTCATGTTCAAAGCTAACTGCCTCAACTTGTTGCGATTTAAGCTTTAATTCTGTCTCTAGCTGAGTTATGTGCTCTTCTTTGATCTTTACGGAAGTTTGATACTCGGCAATTAACTCTTGGGTAGAGTGTAGTCTATTAAAAATTTCAGTTAGAAAGAGGTGAGCTTGGTTATACTGGGCGTGGCAGTTATGCAACTCGCTTTTAATAGCTTCCAGTAACCGATCGCTGTGGTTTGGATCAACTTGACTCATGACTACTCTAATTAAACGACGTTAAAATGAGATAATAGATATTCTTCCATCCTATCCTAAAATTTAGTTCTATTCATATCAACCTATACAAAAACTTAACCAAAATCTTAATTAATCCAATTTCTTGCTCCATAACTTAACCACCTAGTAAATACCACATTAATGCAGCAGCCAATTCTCTCAGGTTCTATCCTTCGCGATCGCTATATTGTCAAGCACGTACTGGGGCAGGGCGGAATGGGGCGTACATATATGGCAGAGGATATGGAGAGATTTAACGAGCTTTGCGTGCTTAAAGAGTTTATTCCATTTAGCTCGAGTCCAGAGTCGATTAAGAAGTCTAAGGAATTATTTCAAAGGGAAGCAAGTATTCTTTATCAAGTTAAGCATCCCCAAATCCCTGAGTTTCGCGCCACGTTCGAAGCCTCGGATCGGCTGTTTTTAGTTCAAGACTATGTAGAAGGGCAGACTTTTAGAGATATTCTGATCGAGCGGCTGAAGCATAAAAGTGTGTTTAGTGAAGGGGAAGTTGTCGAGCTATTACGGCAAGTTTTACCAATTTTGGCATACCTGCACAATCGTCATATCATTCATCGAGATATATCACCTGAAAATTTAATGCTGCGCCTTAGCGATCGCTTGCCTGTATTAATTGACTTTGGGGTAGTCAAAGAAACTGCAACTAAACTATTAGCTCATTCACATTTAGCCACGGTTGTCGGCAAATTGGGTTATGCTCCCCCAGAACAAATGCAGTCTGGACGTGCTTACCCTAATAGCGATCTTTATGCTTTAGCGGCAACGATAGTGGTACTACTTACAGGCAAAGAGCCGCAGGAATTATTCGACGATATTAGTTTATCTTGGCATTGGATGCAGTACGCTGCGGTCAGCGACCCGATGAAGCAGGTTTTAAATAAAATGTTGAGTTTCAAGTCTGGCGATCGCTACAGTAATGCCCAAGATGTGTTATTTGCTTTAGAGTTTGCCCAAGCCTCTAATTCCCAAGCCAAGACTTTTGCTGTGGGCGGTCAAGTAATATTTAATTCTGGTAATTCTGGAATAATTAGCGGATCTGGATCTAGATCTAGTTTAAATCCTAATACTAACAATGTTTATGCGCCAAATCCATTCCCTCAAACACCTCAAAAGCTAAGTAAATCTAAAAATAGCGGGGCTAAAATTTTATTGGGAGTTGGAGTAGTCTTGACTTCTGGGGTGGCTGCTTGGGCGATCGCTTCTATATTTTTAAATTCTAAAGTTAATACGCCTGTAACTCCTACGATCCCGACTCCATCAGTCATAACCAATATTAATAAGAGTTTGGAGTTGCAAAATAATCAAGTGAATATCAATGATAAAATTACCTCAGGACAGACCGTTACCTATCGACTTGAAGGCAAAAAAGGTCAGACTTTAACCGCAGCTTTAAATGGTACTGGTTTAGTAATGACTTTGATTTATGTTGACCGAAAACCCATTGATAATTATTCTAGCGACCTGACCATTGGATATTGGCGGGGTAAGTTACCAGCTACGGGTGCCTATTTTATTATTATTAAAACTACCAGTGGTGTGACCGAGAGTACCTACGATCTTGAAGTTAATATCGAAGAACCAGCTATCCCCACGCCTAAACCAACGCCTCCGCCCGAAAAAACTCCCGATCCAATTGAAACTCCAAAGATTCCTGAGCCTACAGTTCCCGTGCCGCCAACAGAATTAGTAAATGGATCGGTCGAAGCGATCGCCAAGCCCCAAGAACCCTTAACTTACAATGTCAATGTTTTAGAAGGTCAAACTTTAGAAGTCGCAATTTTAGGCAATGTATTTGTAGAGATTTCTAATCCTTTAGGCGAAGTTGTCTGGGATTCTAATAATGTCAATTCTCCTAAAATTAAAAATACCCTTAATGGTAATTATCAGATTATCGTAACTAGCGCAACTGAGTCTAAATTTCGGATCGATGCCACTACTACTAATTAGAACTATTTTAAGGTAATTCTACAGAGGTAGGCTTGGAAATGTGGGGCAATCCCCAGCCTAGTTTCTCTCTTAACACTCTTAAAAATTCACCCCGTTCTAAGCGAATGAATCTAGCTGAATAGGGCGATCGCTCCACTTTTACATCATAATCTGGATATACATAGCAACCAGCATTTCCATCTGCAACTAAAACCAAACGATGCTGATTGGCAGACTTGATGATCACTTTTTCGGTATTAGAAAAAACCAATGCCCTAGAAGCCATGGAATGGGGACAAATCGGTACCAATTGCAGCACTGGAATCCCTGGCTCAATGACTGGACCTCCTGCAGATAGGGCATAGGCAGTCGAACCAGTGGGCGTAGAGATAATTACTCCATCTGCGGCTACATCTACGGGAGTGTGGTTGCCAATCGTAATCTCAAAATGACACATACTGGTCAAAGGCTCGCGGTGGATTACCATTTCATTTAAAGATAATGCCTCCCAAATTAGTCCCGTGCGATCGCAGACCTGAACCGTAATCATAGAGCGTTGTTCGACTACATATTTTCCGGAGATCATCTGCTCTAATGCGTCTTGCCAATGGGAAAGATAGATTTCAGTTAAAAATCCCATATGCCCAGTATTGATCGTTAAAAGTGGAATACCCTCAGGGGCAATTTGTCTGAATGTCGAAAGTACGGTACCATCTCCACCTAAAGAAATTGCAAAAGCCATATCTCGGTCGAATCCCACTGGGACTAAACTAGCGATCGGAGTATGACAGGCAGGACTATTAGGTTCGCTGTAGCCCAAAATGCCACCTTGTCCAGTGATAATAACTGCTTCCCATCCACGATTTAAGAGCCATGATTCGATTTCTAATGCTGCCTTTTCGGCAACGGGCTTAGAATCGTTAAATATAATGCCTACTTTTGGCACAGATTGCCTGCCTAAATTAATTATTAAAAATTTTGTAATATTGAGAGATTATACGACCTTAAGCAAAACTTAACAAAGTCTTATTCGATCTAAATATCTGCCAAAACGGTACAATCTGGAAGATAAAAGGACGATATAGAACGAAAAGAAAAATGTGGCGAGTGAGAGGAGTAAGAGGGGCAACAACTGTGGCTGCCAATACAATTGAAGCTGTAAGAGTGGCGGTGTTAGAGTTAATGTCGGCGATCGAAGATACTAATCAGATCGATCCGCGTGAAATTGTCAGTGTTACTTTTTCCGTTACACCCGATATTGATGTAATCTTCCCCGCCCAAATTGCCCGATCGCGATCTCAGTGGGAGTATGTACCTTTATTAGACGTGCAGCAGATGTATGTTAAAGGTGGATTGAGTAAATGTATAAGAGTGCTTATGCATATTAATAGCTGTTTGGATCAAGCAGAAATTCAACATATTTATCTTAATGGAGCTAAAGATTTGCGACCTGACCTATGTGCTGATGTCAATCCGGAAATCATGTCTAAAAGTTTGAGTACAGAATTAGCCGTAAGCCTGACTGAAACTTTACGAATATAGTTTGAGCATATAAATTACGAATATTTGAGAGTATAAAAGTATGGGAACTCACCAAAAAAAGCCAATGAATGAGGTTACGCCAACAATTTCTTCTAAGCAAAAAGCTTTTATGTATGCGTGCTTAATTCCAGTTTTTGGTTCTATTCCCGCACTTATGGCAGCAATTAGCGATCGCGGTAGCAAACAACTTAAAGATGTGGCTCAGATTTCTTTACTTTGTGTCTTAGTTTGGTTATCGGGATATTTATTTTTAGGTGATAGTAATCAAGTTACCTTAGAACTTTCAAAAGCTACTTTAACGTCTGGTTATTTTGTCTTGAATATTTATTTGATGTGGCGGTTATCTCAAGGTAAAAAAGTATCTTTACCTCGATCTCCCAAGTCTCCCTAATTCTAATTTTCTCTATGTCTAGGTTATACTCGAATCAGTTTTGAAATTGAGTGTAGCAATAGTTCTAATTAAGCTTAATCCATCAACTGTTACCGAAGAAACCGTAGAAGAAACTGATGAGATCGAATTTCCACCCACAGATTTAGAGAGTGATGAACCGCCCTTAGAAAGTGATTTGCACCGCCGTCAAATCGATCTATTAATTCGATTACTAGAATACTGGTATCGCGATCGCCCAGATGTATATATTTGTGGTAACTTAACAGTTTATTACAATGAAGAGCAATTGAAATCAAGGGATTTTCGAGGTCCAGATATTTTTGCTGTACTTGATACTGAGAAAAAGGATCGTAAAAGTTGGGTGGTTTGGAACGAAGGTGGGAAATATCCAAATTTGGTGATTGAATTGCTATCAAACTCCACCGCTAGAGTCGATAGAAATACTAAAAAACAGCTATATCAAGATGTATGGCGAGTCCCTAATTATTTTTGGTTTGATCCATACACTTTAGAGTTTGCAGGATTTCATATTGTTGACAGTAAATATGAAGCGATCGCCCCAAAGCAAATAAATAAAGCCTCAGAAAAGAGATATTTATGGAGCGATCAACTAGAGCTATATCTGGGTATCTATGAAAAACAACTACGATGGTTTACGGGCAATGGGGAGTTGATTCCAACCGCAGAGGAAAGGGCTGAGAGCTTAGAGGCTATTTTGCGA